>NZ_JBQFOW010000013.1:0-102072 GCF_056533855.1 Ruegeria sp. F11
GCCCTCCACACCTACTTCGCCGGCGAAAGGGTGGCGGGGGGGGCCGGGGCGCCTGCCCCCCCTGCCTCTCCACAATCGGAGACGCCGGCAATGTCCGACATGATGACCACCCAAGCGGGCGACGCCAAAGCTTTCCGCAAGTTCGATCTGGCCCGCGTCCCCACCCCCTGTTTCGTGGTCGACGAAAAAGCAATCGAACGCAACCTGACCACTCTTGCCGACATCGGCACCCGGTCCGGCGCCCATGTCCTCAGCGCGCTCAAGGCGTTTTCGATGTTCTCACTGGCCCCGCTGGTGCGTCAGCACCTCGGCGGCACCTGCGCCAGCGGCATCTACGAGGCCCGTCTGGGCCGCGAGGAGTATGGCGGCGAGGTCGCCACCTTCTGCGCGGGTTACAAGGACGCCAATATCGACGAAATCCTGTCGCTGTCCGACCACATCATCTTTAACTCTCCGGCGCAGAAGGACCGCTTCCTCACCAAGGCAAAGGCCGCGAAGGTTCAGGTCGGCCTGCGCATCAACCCCGAACATTCCGAAGGCGAGATCCCCAAATACGATCCCTGCGCGCCCTGCTCGCGCCTTGGCACCCCTGTCAGCCAACTGACCGCCGAAACCCTGACTGGGGTCGATGGGCTACACATGCACACGCTCTGCGAACAGGGGTTCGAGCCGCTGCAACGCACATGGGCGGCAGTCGAACCAAGGCTCAAATCCTTCCTCGGTCAACTCAAATGGCTGAATTTCGGCGGTGGCCATCACATCACCCGCGACGATTATGACCGCGATGGGCTGGTGGCTTTCATCAAAGCCATCCGCGCCGAATATGACATCGATATCTACCTCGAACCCGGCGAGGCCGTCGCCTTGGACGCAGGCATTCTGGTGGGCGAAATCCTCGACCTGCCGACCAATGGCATGAATCTGGCGATCACCGATATCTCGGCCACCTGCCACATGCCCGACGTGATCGAAGCCCCCTATCGCCCCGCCCTGATGGACGAGGCAGAGGCAGGGCATACCTACCGTCTGGGCGGGCCGTCCTGCCTCGCGGGCGATGTGATCGGCGACTATACGTGGGACAAGCCGCTGGAGATCGGCCAGCGCTTTGCCTTCCTCGATCAGGCGCATTATTCGATGGTCAAGACCAACACGTTCAACGGTGTCCCGCTGCCCACCATCGCCCTGTGGAACAGCGATACGGACGAGCTGAAAATCATCCGGCAATTCGGCTATGACGACTTCAAAGAGAGACTCTCATGAGCATCTTCCTCGACAGCGAACTCACCGCCGCAGAACGCAGCGAAGACGCCCGCTTCCGCGTCATCCCGGTGCCGCTCGAACGCACCGTGTCTTATGGCGCGGGCGCCGCCAAGGGCCCCGGCGCCATCATCGAAGCCAGCAATGAGCTGGAGCGCATCACTGGCCATGCCGAACCCTGCGTCGAGGGGATCTTTACCGAAACCCCGCTGGACTGCGACGGCCCGCTGCCCGACGTGATGGAGCGACTGGCCCAACGCACCGAGGCCGCCATCCGCGCAGGCAAGGTGCCGGTGACGCTGGGCGGTGAACACTCGCTGAGCTACGGTGCCGTGACGGGCGTGGCCCGCGCGCTGAACCAGCCGCTGGGCATTGTCCAGATCGACGCCCATGCCGATCTGCGCAACGCCTATCAGGGCGAGAAACACTCTCACGCCTCGGTCATGCATCTGCTGGCTGAAGAAGGCATCCGTCTGGCCCAGTTCGGCGTCCGCGCCTTTTCCGCGGAAGAGGCGCAAAGCCGCCTGAAAAACCACGTCTTCCACGTCGATGCCGAAGAGTTGGTGACCGGCAATATCCACGCCGTCGACTTGCCCAAGGATTTTCCCGAACTGGTCTATGTCAGCTTCGATGTGGACGGTCTGGACCCGTCACAGATGCCCGCCACTGGCACCCCGGTTCCGGGTGGGCTTGGCTATTATCAGGCGCTGCGGCTGGTCGAACACGCCCTCAAAGGCCGCAAATGTGTCGGCTTTGACGTTGTCGAACTGGCCCCTGACGGCAATGCCGCCTGGGATTTCACTGCAGCTCAGATCGTCTATCGCCTGATGGCGGCCTGTTAGCTTTCAGAGGTTTCGTTCAACTCCATGTGGCCTTCGCCTTTATTCAGAACGCGCCGCAGCATGGGTTCAAAGAACTCAAGCGGTTTGGTCGGGTAATCCGGGTCGAACGCCTTCTGATCGTATTCATGGCAAAAATACCGGCAGTCCTCCCAATACGGGCTGTCGCGGTACTTGTCGCGAGCGTTGCGGTCACCACCCAGATGGTGGTTGTAGTAATAGCCCTGAAACACGCAATGGTACTTGAGAATCCAATAGGTCTTTTCGCTGACATAGGGCTTCATCATCGCCGCCGACAGCTCTCCGTGGTTGTAGGGGGACAGGATATCGCCGGTGTCATGGATCAGGGCGGCGACCACCAGTTCCTCCTCCGCGCCGTCCTCATAAGCGCGGGTCGCGGCCTGCAGGCTGTGCTGGTAGCGGTTCACCGGATAGGGCGTCCAGTCCTCGTCCAGAGACCGGATCGCATCCAGAATCCGGTCGGGCAGCGCGGCGTTATACGCCTCTTCATACTCCATCACCGCGTCCCAGTCGGCCTTGGTGGCCTGTTCAAAACTGGTCCAGGTCGGCTTGTGGCTTTTGTCCAGCATGGCATGTCCTTTGATCTGGTTCTTGCAATCAGGATACCGCATGCCGCAACATCAAAAAAATGAATTGATTTTATCACCTTGATCAAAAAATACTTTCGCTATGCAAATCAAAGCTCTGGAAACCTTTCTCTGCGTTGCTGATACGGGCGGATTCCACGCCGCTGCTCGGAAGCTAAATGTCACCCAAACCGCCGTCAGCGCCCGCATCCGGCTGATCGAGGACGAGACCGGTAAGCAACTGTTCACCCGTGGGGCCGGCGGCGCGGCGCTGACCGAATTCGGGCGGCAGTTCAAACCCTATGCCGAACAGATGCTGTCGCTGTGGTCCTTTGCCTCGACCGACCTGCCTGCGCAGACGCAGGACCGCCTTGCCCTGCGGCTGGGCGCGCAACTCAGCATCTGGGACCCGTTGCTGGTCGATCTTGCAGTGCGCTTCGAGCAGCAATTCGGCAAGCTGCTGCTGACGTTGAACTACGACCACGACCTGAACATGACAGAAGCCGTGGCGACCCATGTTTTGGACGCTGCCCTGACCCACGAAAAACCCTCGGACCGCCGGGTGATCTGTCACGAGCTGACCCCGGAACGCCTGTCGCTGGTCGGAACCCCCGACGATTCGGCAGGGGACGCCTCATTATTCGTTAATCTGGAACTTGGCGAGATCTATCAGGATCACGTGCGCTCTACAGCACGGCAAGCGGCAGGCCAAACGATCTTTCTGGGCAATTGCATGATGGCACTGCGCTATGTGCTGAAACGCAGCGGCTGCGGGTATTTTCCCGACTACGTCATCGGCGACCATCTGGCTTCGGGCAGGTTGATGCGTCTGGACAGCGCGCGGGACCTGATGCTGCCTCTGTATCTGGTGGTGCGAAAAGACAGCGAGGAATTTGCCAACATCCTGACCTGCCTGACCGACCTGCGCGGCTGAGATCAGGTCGAAGGCACAGCCTCGCCCCGCCGCCTTGCTGGCATCAGCGGACGTCCGGCGATTAGCAGAAACAAGCAGGATATCAGAACGCCCATGATCGCGGGCAGGTAGAGCAATATCCACAGGTTGGGGTCGGCAATGACCACGGGCGACACAAACCCTCGAACACCTTCCAGCAGCACCAGAATGGTGAAGGCCGCCAATATCTGCGGCCATAGCCCGAACCGCGAAAAACTTCCCAGCATCAGGGTCGAGTATCCGGCCAGCGCGACCGCGATGCAGATGGCCACCCAGGAAAACCGCTGATGCAGTTCTTCGACCAGTTGCCCCTCGCTATAGCCGTCAGCAGCGGCGACCCCGGCGCGGTCCTGCAACAGATCTGCCGTCGGTATCGCCTCGAGGCTGCGGCGGGTCATGCTGCTGGTATTGGTGAGTTCCGAGATGTCGTAAGAGGCATCTTGAAACAGGGTCGATGACAAGGTCCTTCCCTGCTGGTCCAGACGCAGGGCAATGCCATCCACCATCACCAGATGGATGCCGGTGTCGTTGTTGACCAGATACGCCGTCGCGCTGGAGTAGCTAACAGCGTTTTCCGCATCGCGCCGGTCCGAGACGAAGACCTCGTGCAAGGTGCCGTCCAGATCAATCTGCCCGATATAGACGGTCACGCCTGTGGCCGGATGCAGGAATTCACCCTCGTTCAAAAGCTGCGCCGTTACATCGCCTGCGACCTCGGCCTGTCGCACCTCAAGCTGTTCGACCGAGGCCGGGCGCAGGAACACGCTGATGATGGCCATCATCAGCCCCGTCACCACGCCGAACAACACAATCGCCCGCGCCAGACGCCAGGGGCTGGACCCGGTGGCCAGCATCACGGTCAACTCGCTTTCCCGGCTCAAGCGGTTGGTGGCATAGACGGCGGCGGCGAACACAGCCATCGGCATGACCGTGCGGACAAGCGTCGGCAGGGTCAGAGCGGTGAATTCCAGAAACACCATCGCGGACTGCCCGCCGCTGATCACGCGATCAAACAGGCTGACCGAGCGGGTGATCCAGAACACCCCGACAAGGACCAAAGTGAAAAAGCCGAACAGAATCAGCAATTGCCGCAGGAAATATCCATCAAAGCGCGACATGAGGCTCCATCCCAGTGATCCGTTCGCGCGGACAGTAGTTCATTCGGCAGGCCGTGGAAACCGCGATTGGCGGGTGGCCAGCGTTTTCCGGTAACGCGCGTACGCCGGATCAATCCGGCAACAAATGAATGGTTAGGTAGCACAACAGCTGAAACCCGCCCTGCACCATATGGTTTTCCTCAAGATCAAACTTCATGACCGTTTGATCCGCAAGAAAGAATGCAAGCCAAAGGCCGAGCGAAACGATAAAGGCGATATCGACCCGGCGAAGCCATTTGTCTTGCTGCTCATAGGGCGTGATGGCTGCAAAGACGAACAGAAGCGTTGACAGCAAAGCCCAAAGGATGATGCCGACAAACAGGGCGACATTGATCACCGTGGTCGAGCCGAACTGTTCCAGCGTCTTAACCAGGAACGGGTAGTTGTGCCCGTCAAACCATGGGGTCGATGTTACGCCCAGCAACTCTAGCCCGCCGATGAAGTCTGTCAGAAACGCGAAGGCCCACCAGAGCAGCCAGAAGATCACCAACCCCTGTTTGAAGAAAACCCGCATTGATCATCCTCCGCCCATGTCACAATCATTGCATCCAATGACAACAGGATACGCGGTTAAGTCGGGAAAGCGAAACGCGAGGCCGGTTTTGCGCAGCTTGCTGAACGAAGGTTAACCCTCGGGCCATGCGGGGTTCAGCACCAATCACGATGTCTGGTTCAAGCCCAGCCAGTCACGAAACAGAAGGAAACCGCGATGGCCTATGCAGACACAAATACCGGAAGCGGTTACTTCTCGCGCTTCTTCGCATCGGCCAAAAGAAGGGCGCGGCGCCAGAAAATGGCAGAGTACAAAGGGAAGCGGCGCGAGGTGGACTTGATGTCCGACAAAGTGCTGGCAAAACTCGGCCACAGCAGATGCGACATGCAGGAAGTTCTGTACCGGCACTATTTTCAGGGTTGATGAGCGGCCGCGGTTTCAGCCCATGAAAGCCTGATTGATCCTCACGCTCCGGGCGCATCCGAATAGATGTACGGGAAACCCCTAATTTCAAAGGCGTGACAGTGCTGCTATCCGTCGGGCAACGGACCACTTTAACCAATCCGTAACCCCCTAGATGAGGGGCTGGTCGAGACCCCCTCACCCAGCCCCTCACACCACCCATCACATCCAGAGGCGACGCGACAGGCGATAACGGTTGCTGGCAGCTGCTTTGAGCCAATGCACCGCGATTCCCGGTCCGAGTACACTCGCTATTTCTGAGGGGTTTGAGACGGCGGATGCGCTTCAGTGTGTCCGAGGATGGTCCAAAAGCCTCGTAAATGCCGAATTATTAACAGAACGTTAACGAAACGTTTCCCCTGCATTCAACTGGATTGTTGCAGGGTGGCAGACAGTCGCGCTGGTGAAGCTATCGCGACAAACGCTCAATGATCGAGAGAGGAAGTCTGATGTTGGATTATTTTCTGAATTTCTCTGTTGCATCGACAGCGATCCTTATCGGGTTCCTTGCGACTTTTATTGTCGCGTAACGGAAAGGACGCGGACACCTGTGCACAAACCATCGACCGCAAACACAGCCGTTCTGAATGCAAACCGACTGCACCAGGACGACGCTGAATATGTCGCCGCCATGTGGGCGGCCTGCGCTTTGGCGGCTTTGTGCCAAAAAAGGTCAGATCACTTCGCAGAATACGCGCATGCCTGGGCCAGAAAGCTGCATCCAAGCAACTCCCGGTGAATGCGTACTCGGGGCGGACAAACAGGACATCTGATTCAAATTCCCCATAAAAATATGCGGTTCGTCGTGCGAACCGAACTAACCTGAAAGGGGCTGGCGCCCATACACCCCCCCTCGGCCAGCCCCTTATTTTTTCGAATGCAGATTGATGCGTTCCCTGGCGCTGCAAGACCGCGCGCGTCGCTCGACTTCCAAGGCCCGACCCAACTAGAATGGACGTTCAGGGAACATGAGCGCCCGGCACGCGCATAAGACAAATCCATCTGTGCCGGTCAGGGGGGAATCGCATGGCGTCGAAAAAAGAGCTGTTGCAGAAGCTTCTGAAAGGCATCGAAACCGGAGACGCGGCAGCCGCAGCCGTAGTGAACGAGGAAAAGTACGTTCAGCACAACCCGCAAACCCACGAGGGCAGCGAGGGGCTGGCCGAATTGTTCGCGCGCCTGTCCAAAACAAACCCGCGGGTCAGGTTCATTCGGGTGTTCGAGGATGGCGATTTCGCTTTTGCGCATAACGAATACGATTTCTCGAGCCTGCGCGCCGCCTTCGAGGTATTCCGGTTCGAGGATGGCAAAGCTGTGGAACATTGGGACAATATTCAGCCTCTAAAAGGCCCGAACCCATCGGGGCGCGGCATGCTGGACGGCAGTACCGAGATCACTGATCTGGACAAGACCGAGGCCAACCGGGACCTCTCGCGCAGCTTCGTGGAGACGGTTCTTATAGACCACCAGATCGACCAACTTCATCGCTTTGTCGCTGACGGTTTGATCCAGCACAGTCCTGACATTGCCGATGGGCGCACTGGCTTGCGTTCCGCGTTGGAGGCCACCAAAAACGGCACATTGCGCATTCAGTACCACCGCCTGCACCGCGTGCTGGCAGAGGGCAACTTTGTCCTATGCATAAGCGAGGGCAGCAAGGACGGTGTCCATTCCAGCTTCTACGATCTGTTCCGCCTTGAGGACGGTTTGATCGTCGAGCACTGGGACACGGTCGAGGCCATCGCCCCACGCAGCGAATGGAAGAATGACAACGGCAAGTTCTAGGGCCGTTGCCCTCGCCAAATCGTCACCCCGACCGGATGAGATCGGCAGCCTTTTCCGCAATCGCCATTGTCGGCGCGTTGGTGTTGCCCGAAATCAGGTTCGGCATGATCGAAGCATCGACTACGCGCAACCCTTCAACCCCGTGCACGCGCAACTGCGGATCGACCACGGCCATCTCGTCCACGCCCATCTTGCACGAGCCCACCGGGTGATAGATCGTATCCGCCCGGGCGCGGATGTGCTTTTCCCAGTCGGCGTCGGTCGTGACGGTATCGGTACCGTGCATCTCGGACAGTTCATAATCGACCAGCGGCGGGGCCTTCATGATCTCGCGGGTGATCTTCACGCCCTTGATAAGGGTCTCAAGATCGCGCGGATCGCTCAGGAAGGCGGGGTCGATCCCCGGCATCGCAAAGGGGTCGGCGCTTTGCAGGAACACATTGCCCCGGCTGTCGGGGCGCAGCTTGCACATGTGGCAGCTATAGCCGTGACCCCGGTAAATCTTGCGCAGATGATCCTCGACGATGGTCATCATGAAGTGCAACTGAATATCAGGGCGGTCCAGATCGGGTGAGGTTTTCAGAAACGCCCCGCCTTCGGCCACGGGCGAGGCCGCCATCGACCTGCCATCCCGGCCCCAACGCCAGAAGTGGCGCATCAGGTTCACCCCGCCCCAGGCACTGAGGCCCAGATTGTCTTTGTATGTGGTACGGAAAGACAGTGAGAAATCCAGATGGTCCTGCAGGTTCCGGCCCACGCCCGGCAGGTCGTGGACCACATTGATGCCCAGACGCGCCAGATCCTCGCCGTTACCGATGCCCGACAGTTGCAGGATCTGCGGCGATTTCAGCGCACCCGCGCAAAGCAGCACCTCGCGCTTGGCTTTGACGTGAACATCCTGCCCTTTGTGGTGATAAAGGACGCCGGTCGCCCGCTTGCCCTCGGTCAGCACGCGCTTCACCGAGGCGCGCGTGATCACCGTCAGGTTCGGGCGATCCAACACCGGAAACAGATAGGCCGCGGCAGCCGAGCAGCGCTCGCCGTTCTTGTCCCGGTCGTGGAATTGCGTGACCTGATACAGGCCTGCACCTTCCTGATCGCCGCGATTGAAATCGTCGATAGCGCGGTGCTGCACGCGGGTGGCGGCCTCGACAAAAGCATGCGAGATCTCACGTGGGTCCTGTTGGTCCGACACTTGCAACGGGCCGTCCGCACCGTGTTCGGCATCGCCGCCGCGCTGGTTGTTCTCGGACATTTTGAAATAGGGCAGCATGCTGTCCCAATCCCAGCCCTCATTGCCCAGATTAGCCCAATCGTCGTAATCCTGCTTTTGCCCGCGCACATAGAGCGCCGCATTGATCGCGCTGGACCCGCCCAGCGCCTTGCCGCGCGGCTGATAGATCGTGCGCCCGTTCAGACCGGGCTGTGGCACCGACTCCATGCACCAGTTGTTGATCTGAACCGGCCTGTTCTGGATCATGAGGGCCCCGCCCAGCATCATGCGGACAAGCAGCCCGTTGCCGCCACCGCCCGCTTCCAGCAGGCAGACGCTGACATCCGGGTCTTCGGTCAGACGGCGCGCTAACACACAGCCAGCCGAGCCGCCGCCAACAATCACATAGTCAAAGATCATTTGGTCCCTTCCACGGCGGACACCGTGCCGGGGCTTTGCCTATGCTTCAATCGTGCCGTTGCGGCACTCCGTTCCCCTATCGCTTTTTAGCCGGTCGCACCCACGGCCATGACGCGGTGCAACTGCGCATAGCGGTCGCCCAACTGGTGGTCGATCATGACCAGCCGCTTGGCATAGTGTGAGGCGGGATATTCCCACGTCATACCAATCCCGCCGTGCATCTGGATACTCTCCTCGGCAATCATCGTCCCCGCGCGACCGATCAGGTTCTTGGCCATGGCGATATACGTTCCGGCCTCATCCGTGCCCAGCTTACTGGCGGCCAGAATGGTGATCGAGCGCGCTTGTTCAAGCTCGATCGCCATATCCACCGCCCGGTGTTGCAGCGCCTGAAAACTGGCGATGGGGCGGCCAAACTGCGTGCGTTGCTTGAGGTAGTCGACCGTCATGTCGACCAACACCTCCATCACCCCCACTGCTTCAGCACACAGCGCCAGACGGCCTGCATCCAGCGCCGCTTCGATGATGTCGTCGGCTGTCTCGCTCAGGCAGGTCGCCCGGGTGGCGTCGAGGATCAACTCTCCCGCGCCGCCGCCGTCGATCATGGCGTAGTCGATGGCCTCGGGCGTCTCGACCAGAAACAGGCCGATGCCTGCGCTGGTACGCGCGGCGACGAGCGCGCCATCGGCACCGGGCAGGCCATAGACCATCGATTTTCGGCTGTTCAGAACCCAGCCATCCCCGGACCGGTCGGCGCTGGCCCGGATCAGCGGCAGGCTGTCCGCTTCCGGTTCGAACACCGCCAACGGCAGGCGCCTTGTGCCCGAAATCATCTGTTCGACCAGTTCAGCCGCTCCGCAATCGGCAGCGGCGCGTACACTCATCAGTGCCGCCAGCATCGGTTCAGGGCAGAGCCCCCGGCCCAGTTCCTGAAACACGGTGGTGATGTCGAAACCCGCGCCTCCGAACCCGCCCTGCCGTTCGGACACAAAGGCCCCAATCAGACCGAGGTCGGAGAGCTCCGCCCATTTGGCAGGCGAATGATAGGGGGCAGAGTCGATCACGCCGTTGCGGGTCTCGAAATCATATTGTTCCACCAGATAGCGCCGCAGGGTATCGGACAGCATCTGGCGGTCTTGGGTCGGGGTGAAATCCATCGGTCAGCCTCCGAACAGGTCTTTGGCGATGATGTTGCGCTGAATCTCGTTCGACCCGCCAAAGATCGACAACTTGCGGTGGTTGAAATAGGTGGCGGCGGACCGCGCGGCCTCTTCTGGCACGGTCAGCGCGTTTTCGGGCAGGTCCTCGGCCGGAAACGGCGACGCGGCGGCCCCAAGGGCCGAGCGGGTCAGAGACAGAATCCGCTGCCGGATCACCGTGCCCTTGATTTTCAACATCGAGCTTTGCACCCCAGACGCCGCACCTTCGCGGGCCGCAGACAGCATGCGCAGGTTCATGACCCGGAGCGCCTCAAGGTCGATCTCAACCTCGGCGAGTTCAGCGGCAAACAAAGGGTCCTGCGCCAGCGGTTTACCGCCGCGAAGCACATGCTGCGACAGGGTTTTTAGCTTTTCCAGATCGCGCGCCGAAAAGCCCACGCCCGCGATATTGGTGCGTTCATGGGTCAACAGGTATTTGGCGATGGTCCAGCCCTTGTTTTCCTCACCCACCAGATTGGTCACGGGGACGCGGACATCGGTAAAGAACACCTCATTCACCTCATGCCCGCCATCCAGCAGCCTGATTGGGCGCAACTCGACACCCGGCGCGTTCATATCCACCAGAACAAAGCTGATGCCTTCCTGCGACTTACCCTCGGTCGAGGTCCGTAAGAGGCAGAAGATGCGATTGGCGTATTGCCCCAGCGTGGTCCAGGTTTTCTGGCCGTTGATCACGTAGTCATCGCCGTCCCGCACCGCACGGGTTTTCAGGCTGGCGAGGTCTGACCCCGCGCCGGGTTCCGAATAGCCCTGGCACCACCAATCCGAGCCATCCAGAATGCGCGGCAGAATCTCGGCCCTTTGCGCCTCGGTCCCAAACTGGATCAACACCGGACCCAGCATGTTCAAGCCGAAGGGCACAATGCGCGGAGCGTTGGCCAGTGCGCATTCTTCCTCGAAAATATGCCGCTCGACCGCGCCCCAGCCGGTGCCGCCATAGTCGACGGGCCATGTCACGGCCAACCAGCCGCGCGCGTTCAGTTTGGCGTGCCAGCCCTCCATCTCGGCCTTTGTCAGCGGCTCGGAGTTGCGGCCTTTGCGGGCGAGGTCTTCCGTCAGGTTTTCATCCAGAAAGGCGCGGACTTCGGCGCGGAACGCCTGTTTCTCGGGGGTGAAACGCAGGTCCATCCTCAGCCCCTTTTGTTCAGATCATCGAAGGTTCTGCCCGCCTCGGCCAACTCGCGCAGCAGGGTCGGAACCCGCCAATAATGGGGGTCTTCCTGCGCGTACTGCTCGATCCGCCGGACCAGCACGTCCAGCCCGATGATATCGGCATATTGCAGCGGGCCACCCCAGTGGCGCGGGAAGCCGTAGCCGAACAGGAACACCGCATCCACGTCGATCGGGCGCAGGGCGATTTTCTCTTCAACCACCCGCGTGGCCTCGGACGCCATTGCGGCCATGTAGCGTTCGACGATCTCCTGATCGGTGAAGCTGCGGGCGGTGATGCCTTTGGCGCCGCGCTCCGCTTGCGCATATTCAGCCACGGCAGGGTTCACGCTGCGGGTCTTGCCGTCGTAGATGTAGAACCCCTTGCCGGTCTTGCGCCCGAACCAACCCTGTTCGCAGACGCGATCGGCGATCTCGACATAGCGTTCGTTGGCCGGGCGGAACGCGGCCTGACGCTTGCGCGTGGCCCAACCGATGTCCTGCCCGGCGAGATCAGAGACCGCGAAGGGACCCATGGCAAAGCCGAAATCCTCCAGCGCTTTGTCGATCTGTTCAAACGGCGCGCCGTCGAGCTGCATATAGGCCGAGGATTTGCGGTAATGCGCCAGAATGCGGTTGCCGATGAAGCCGTCGCAGACCTCGGACCGCACGGCGATCTTGCGCAGTGTCTTGGCCAGTTTGAAGCTGGTTGCGACGATTTCGGGGGCGGTCTCCTTGCCCACCACGACTTCGAGTAGGCGCATGACATGGGCGGGTGAAAAAAAGTGCAATCCGACTACATCTTGCGGTCGGTTGGTCGTCGAGGCGATTTCGTTCACGTCCAGATACGAGGTATTGGTCGCCAGAATGGCCCCCGGTTTGCACACCTGATCCAGCGTGCCGAAGACCTGCCGTTTAACATCCATGGATTCAAACACGGCCTCGATCACAACATCCACCTCCCCCAACGCGGCCATGTCGGTGGTGCAGGTCAGCGTGCCCAGTTCCGCATCGCGCTGCGCCTCGGACAGCTTGCCGCGCTTCACTGCCCCGTCGAGGTTTTTGGTGATCGTCTCGCGGGCGAAGGCGACGCGGTCCTCCTCCATCTCAATCAGGGTGACGGGCATCCCGGCCAGCAGCATCGCGGTGGCGATGCCCGAGCCCATGGTGCCGCCGCCGACCACACCGCCCGATGTCAGATCGCGCGCCTCGGCCTTGGCTTCGGGGATATGCGCCACCGCGCGTTCAGCGAAGAAGGCGTGTTTCAGGCCCTTATGGGCGTTGCTATTCAGAGCCTCCATGAACAGGGCGCGTTCCGCCTTCAGCCCTTCGGCCAGCGGCAGGCTGCTCGCCTCTGCCGCTTTCAGGGCGCGTTCGGCGACCTCACCCTTGGCCTTGGCGCGGAAGGCGTCCAGTTCCTCGGCAGTGATGCGGTTGTTCAGTTCGGCCGTTACGCGGGGTTTCAGCGTGCCGTCCAGCAACTGCTGACCGGCGGCCAGAGCAACCCCCTCGGGGTCGCCATCCTGCAGATCATCCAGTAGGCCGGCCTGCAGCGCCACCTCGGCCGGGATCGGTTTGCCCGACGTGATCATACTCAGCGCCGTCTGCCCATCGACCAGACGCGGCAGGCGCTGAGTGCCGCCCGCGCCGGGCAGCAGGCCCAGATTGACCTCGGGCAGGCCCAGTTTCAGCCCCTTGATCCCGACCCGCGCCTGACAGCTCAGCGCGATTTCCAGACCGCCGCCCAGAGTGGTGCCGTGCAGCACGCAGACGATGGGCTTGGCGCTGGCTTCAAGCACCTCACACACCTCGGGCAGGACCGGCTGTTTCGGCGGCTGGCCGAACTCGCGAATATCGGCCCCAGCAACAAACGTCCGCCCCGCCGCATAGAGCGCGATGACTTTGACCGCATCGTCCCCGGCCAGTTCCCGCAACGCGTTCACCAGCCCGATCCGCACGTGATAGCCTGCCGCATTCACCGGCGGGTTGTCGATCCTGACCAGCGCCACCGCGCCCTCTTTGCGAATTTCGACCGCAGCCATGGAAGCTCTCCTGTTTATCAATCACATATGCCCGAGGCTCAGCCTGAGCGTTTGCACCGTGTCGCGCAGTTTCGGCGCGACCGTCTGTTCAAGTTCCCCGGCATCCAGCACCGACGCATTTGCTCCGCACAAAAAGGCGAAGGGCTGTGTACCCGGCGCGGTCTGAAACGGCACGGCGCAGGCGTTGACGTCGCGGTTCCACCCCCCAAGCGAGGTCACGTAGCCGATGCTCTCCAACTGATCGCGATCGGCGCGCGCCTGATCGCTGTCAGGCACCTGCGCCGGGTCCGCCGCCAGCATTGCCCGCCCGGGCGCGCTGCGCTCCATCGGCAGGCGGTGCCCCTCGCTCAACCACAGCGAGGAGGCGTTGCGGGGACGCCAGCAGCGGGTCAGCATTGCCGTGCCGCCATGGCGCATGGTCAGGGCGACCAGAACACCGGTGTCGTCGGCCAATTGTTGCATCATGTTCTCGGCCATCGGCAGAAAGGACAGCCCCGCCCGCGCCGTATATCCCAGCGCCATGACCGAGGGTCCAAGGCGGTAGGTCTCGGACGGCTGCAATTGTTCCAGAAAGCCCATTGAGGCCAGCGTGAAGGTCATCCGCGCCACGGTTGAAGGCGGCATCCCGGTGCGGCGCGCCAGTTCGCGATTACCTAGCGAGGGATCGTCGGGCTTGAACGCCTGCAGCACCTGCAACCCTTTGGCGAGGGTCGAGGCAAACCGGCGATCTCGTTCCGCGTCCGACATGAGGGGCTACACCCGTTCCAGGATCAGGGCGATCCCCTGCCCCACGCCGATGCACATCGACAGGCAGGCATAGCGCCCGCCGGTGGCCTCAAGCTGCCGCATCGCGGTCAGCACGATCCGCGCGCCGGACGCGCCCAGAGGGTGCCCAACCGCAATCGCGCCGCCATTGGGGTTCAGGCGGCTGTCGGCGTGATCGAGGCCCAGATGTTTGCAACAGGCGAGCACCTGCGCGGCGAAGGCCTCGTTAATCTCGATCAGGTCCATGTCAGCCATGGTCAGACCCGCACGCACCAGCGCCTTGGGCACCGCGTAAGCCGGGCCGATCCCCATGATCCGGGGCGGCACGCCAGCGACGGCCCCGGCCACAACCCGCGCGCGCGGCGCGGCGCGGTCGGTATTGGCCCCGATCATCAGCATCGCCGCCCCGTCATTGACGCCCGAGGCATTGGCCGCCGTAGTGACACCGCCCGGAAAGAGGGTCGGCAAAGCGGCCATCTTTTCAGGCTGCACATCTGGGCGGGGATGTTCGTCCTGTGTCACCTCATGGTTCGCACCTTTGCGGCCCGTGATGGTGATCGGCGTGATCTCATCGTCAAAGAAGCCCCGCGCGCGGGCGGTTTCGAACTTGCGCTGCGAGCCATAGGCAAAGGCATCCGCCGCGTCGCGCGTGATGTCATACTCCGCTGCCAGATTGTCCGAGGTCTGCGGCATCGTATACTCACCGAATTGCTCGGCGATGCGATTGTTGGGAAAGCGGGTTCCAATGGTGCTGTCATACATCTCGGGCTGGCGCGCCCATGCGGCGTTCGACTTGGCGACGACAAACGGCGCGCGGGTCATGCTTTCGACCCCGCCCGCGATGTACAAAGGCGCTTCGCCAAGGGTGATCGAGCGGGCGGCGTCCAGAACCGCCGACATGCCGGACCCGCACAGACGGTTCACGGTCATACCTCCGGCCTCAATCGGCAGACCTGCCAGCAATCCTGCAAAACGCGCGATATTCCGGCTGTCCTCGCCGGACTGGCAGACATTGCCCAGAATGACATCCTCGATCCTGGTCAGATCAAGCTCGGACCGCCCGACCAGATCGGCAATGACCTGGGCCGCCAGATCGTCGGGACGTACCGACGCCAAGGCCCCGGCATGACGACCAAAGGGGCTGCGGAGCCCGTCATAGATGTAAGCGTCAAGCATTTTGAGCCTCTTCGTCCAATTGCGCCAGTTCGTCCGCGAAGGTCTCGACCAGCTTGTGTTTCAGGATTTTCCCGGTCGCCGCCTCGGGCAACGTTTCGGCAATCACGATGTGATGGGGAAGCTTGTAGCGCACCAGCCCCCGGCCCAGATGCGCGTTTAGCTCTGCTGCCGTCGCCGGGGCGCGCAGGGTCACAAAGGCCAGCACGTCCTCATTCCCGTCGCGCGCGCGGCCAACCACCGCGGCCTGCGTGACCGAGGGGTGGGCATTCAGCGCGGCCTCAACCTCAGGCGGGTAGACGTTGAAGCCGGAATGGATGATGACCTCTTTGCAGCGACCCACGATATAGATGCGCCCATCCGCTTCGATCTGCGCCAGATCGCCGGTACGCAGGAAGCCATCATCGGTGAACACCTCAGCCGTGGCTGCGGGGTTCCGGTAATAGCCCTTCATGATGTTCCTGCCGCGCGCCAGCAATTCGCCGACACCATCCGCGCCGGGGTTGTCCAGCCGGACCTCGATCCCGGGCAATGCGGGGCCAACGCAGTCGTCCTGCGGCGGGTGTTCGATCTGCGTCGTCGCGATCCCCGGCGCGCCTTCGGTCAGTCCATAGCCGTTGTGAATGGGCAGGCCAAAGATTTGCTCGACCCGGCGCTTCCAGCTTGGATCAAGCGGGGACCCGCCCGATGACATGTAGCGCAGCTTGGTCTCGATCCGGTCGATGCCGTTGTCCTTGCAGTGCTTCAGGATCAGCGCAAACATCTGCGGCACACCGGACAGCATAGTGGCTCCGTTTTGCAGCGCGTCGATCACAAGGGCCGGATCGAACCGGGGTTGAAAGCGCAGGCTGCCCCCGGCCAAAAAGGTTGTCAGGATGATCGAAGAAAACCCGAAGACATGCGTTCCCGGCAAGACCGCCAAGGACTGATCCGCCGCCGTCGCCTGCCGCCGCTGCATCGAGGCATTGGCCGCGCATAGCAGGTTCTCATGCGTCAACATCACGCCCTTTGGCGTTCCGCTGGTGCCCGAGGTGTAGAGGACCGCCGCCACTTGTCCTGCCCCCGCCTCAATCGGCTCGACCTCGGTTTCGTTCAACGTCGAGACCTTCAGCCGCCCGAGCGGAGCCGCACCCAGCCGGTCCGCATGGGCCTGCGCCGCGTCCGAGGCCTCGGTCGTGCAAATGACACAGCGCGCGCCGGAATGGGCGATGATGGTCTCCACCTCCTGCTCGGTTGCCCGCGCGTTGAGGGGGATGATCCATGCATCCAGCAGACTCAGAGCCAGAATAACCACCGCATAAGTCGCGCAGTTTTCGGCCAGCACAACGACCCGATCGCCCGGACGCACACCATGGGACCGGAGCGAAGCCGAGGCCGCGCGCGCCGCTTCCGACAGGTCCCCATAGCTGAGGCGCGCGCCGTCATGGTCGATGACCGCCAGAGCCGAGGCCTGTTTGCCGTCGATCAACTGGTGAATTCGGTGCACCGCCTTCCCCCTTCAGCGCAAATGGCCGGTTCAGCAACCATGCTAAAGGATATCAATATGCGGTCAAGTGTTCCGCATTGCGGAACTTCGCTGCCAGCCGGTTAAGCGGCTGGTCGCCGGGAAATCTGGTTTGTGATCTGCTATGATACGGAACCGATTAACAAAAGGGAGCAGCGCGAGCGACGTGAAGATAGTGACTGGAGGACAAACCGGGGTCGATCTGGCGGCATTGCAATTTGCGCGCCAGAACGGCATTCCATATGGCGGATGGGTGCCCAAGGGCCGAATGAATGAGGCCGGTCGTATCCCCGATCAATTCACTGGTCTGGTTGAAACGCAGTCCGAGGATGTCAGCGAACGCACAAAGCTGAACGTAAAATCCAGCGACGCGCTGCTGGTCTTTTCGGACGGATCTCCCAGCCCTGGCACCCAACTGACGGTGGATTTCGCGAAAGAGACCGGGAAGCCCTGCCTGATCGTCGATGTTCGGGACGGGGTGGAACTCTGCGCCCGCCGGATACGCTCTTGGTTGGGCGCGCATCCCTTGGCGGCGCTGAACATTGCCGGCCCGCGCGAATCTGAGGCCCCGCAGATCGGAGCGCAGGTGACAGATATTCTGCGCCTGTCGCTGGTCCGGTCCGGGGACTAAACCTAAGAGGGCCATCCGTTCCCTACCGAACGCAATTTCGATTGCAGAACGTGAGCGCAGAACCCGCCGCACCCCAATCTAGAAATTATGTTTCGCACGGACCAGCCAAAACGAAACTTCATGACAAGCCCCCCGCGATAGTCTAATTATCTCATTTAAGCCAAGTTTTAAGTCCCGGTGAATTTTGTGGAATACGTGACCTTTACGTTCGAGATGGGTGTGGTTTGCGCACTGCTGGCCTTTACCGTGTTCCTGTTTGTCTCGGAAATCGTCCGAATTGACCTGTCTGCCATTCTGGTTCTGGTGATCATCGGCCTGCTCAGCTATGCGCCCGGGCTTGAGAATCTGGCCGACGTGCCGCATCTGTTTGACGGGTTTGCCTCGAACGCGGTGATCTCGATCATCGCGGTCATGATCGTGGGCGCGGGTTTGGACAAGACCGGCATCATGAACAAAGTGGCGGCGATCATCCTCAAATACGGCGGCTCATCTGAAAGCAGGGTTCTGCCCATCATATCGGGAACTGTGGGCGTGATTTCGTCCTTCATGCAGAATGTCGGAGCCGCTGCCCTGTTCCTGCCGGTCGTCAGCCGGATCTCGTCGCGCTCGGGCATACCGTTGTCGCGGCTGCTGATGCCGATGGGGTTCTGCGCCATTCTGGGCGGGACGATGACGATGGTCGGGTCCTCGCCGCTGATCCTGCTGAATGATCTGATCCAGACGGCCAATGACGGGCTGCCCGACGCCCAGAAGATGGAGCCCTTCGGCCTGTTTGCCGTCACCCCGATTGGCGTTGTCCTAATCCTGTCGGGGATCGCGTATTTCCTGCTGCTGGGCCGCTGGGTTCTGCCCGGGGATTCCGGAGCAGACAATACGGGCACCGGTCAGGGCACGCAGGAATACCTGCAACGGGTCTACGGACTGAACGCGGATGTGTTCGAGGTGGTCGTGCCCGCCGACAGCCCGCTGGTGGGTCAGGTTCTGGCGGACATCAACCACGAAAACCATCTGTATATCATCTCAACCTTCTATCGCGGGAAAACCTCGATGGTGCAGGTCCTGACCGCTGAAATCGCCGCCCCCTGCCGTCTGGCCATCATCGGTCGGCGTTGGGTGGTCGAAGAGTTCGCCAAGAAGTTTGGCCTTACCGTCCTGCCCGATCTGGACATCTTCGTCGAAGAGTTCGCACCTACCAACGCCGGTATAGCCGAGGTCGTCGTCACCCCCGACAGCAAGCTGATCGGGAAATGCCCGCGCGAACTGCTGTTCCGCAAGACATACGGCATGTCGTTGCTGGCCATTCACCGGGGCGAAGAAACGCTCAGCCATGTCGAGACTGACGACCACCATTCGACGCAAATCGGGCTGGAGAAGTTCCATGCGGGCGACATGCTGGTTGCCCATACACGCTGGGACAACCTGATGCGGATCAAGCGCGATCCGGACTTCGTGGTTGTTACGACGGATTTCCCGCAGGACGAGCTACGACCCCAAAAGGTCGGCTGGGCGCTGGCTTTTTTCGCCATCTCGCTGTCGCTGATCCTGTTCACCGATGTCCGTCTGTCCCTGTGCTTGCTGACCGGGGCCGCAGGCATGATGCTGACCCGCGTGCTGAGCGTGGATGAGGCCTATCGCGCCGTGGGGTGGAACACCGTCTTCCTGCTGGCCTGCCTGATCCCTCTGGGGCAAGCGGTTCAGAACACCGGCACGGCGGCATGGATCGCGCAACAGATCATGGTCATTCTCGACGGCTGGCCGACCTGGTCGCTACAGGCCGGGGTCGCCATTCTGGCCACCGCGTTTTCGCTGGTGATGTCGAATGTGGGGGCCACGGTCCTGCTGGTGCCGCTGGCGGTGTCCATCGCGGTCGCTGCCGGGGGCAACCCGGCGGTGTTTGCACTGACGGTCGCGATCTCGACCTCGAACAGTTTCATCATCCCGACCCATCAAGTGAATGCTCTGATCATGGGTCCGGCGGGATACAAGGTTATGGACTTTGTACGCTCGGGCGGGGTGATGACAATTGTGTTCCTGATCGTCTCGCTGCTGACCCTGAACCTGATCTACTAAGGGGCACCAGAGGCCCACCCGTCCAGATGGGGCAACATGCCACTGCCCGGGTGTATTGCAACCTGCAGAAAATTAGTATACCGCCGCATACAATGAGTTTGGCCGGGCCTGCGAACCCCCTTTGCGACCCGGCACTCTCGCCTGATTCAACGCTTACACGTCGGGATAGCCATGAGCCTTTATACAGACTACTTAACCGAGATCGAAACCCGCAAGGAACAGGGGCTGAACCCCAAGCCCATCGAAGACGGCGCGTTGGTGCAAGAGATCATCGCGCAGATCAAGGACACCGGGAACGCGCACCGGGCGGACTCGCTGAACCACTTCATCTACAACACCCTGCCCGGCACAACCAGCGCCGCAGGTGAAAAGGCGCAGTTCCTGAAAGAGATCGCCCTGGGCACCGCCGAAGTTGCCGAGATCACGCCCGCTTTTGCGTTCGAGCTGCTGTCGCATATGAAAGGCGGCCCCTCAGTCGAGGTTCTGCTGGATATCGCCTTGGGCGACGATCTGGCCATCGCCGAACAGGCCGCCGAGGTTCTGAAAACGCAAGTGTTCCTGTATGACGCCGACACGGACCGGCTCAAGGCGGCCTATGCTGCCGGGAACCCGGTGGCGAAGGACGTTCTGGAAAGCTATTCCAAGGCCGAGTTCTTCACCAAGCTTCCAGACGTGGACGAAGAGATCAAGGTTGTGACCTATGTCGCGGCCGAAGGCGACATCTCGACCGATCTGCTGTCGCCGGGCGGTCAAGCGCATTCGCGGTCCGACCGGGAGTTGCACGGCAAGTGCTTTATTTCCGAGAAGGCGCAACAGGAAATCGAGGCGCTGAAACTGCAGCACCCGGACAAGCGCGTGATGCTGATCGCCGAAAAGGGCACGATGGGTGTTGGCTCATCCCGGATGTCGGGCGTGAACAACGTGGCGCTCTGGACCGGCAAACAGGCCAGCCCCTACGTGCCCTTCGTCAACATCGCGCCGATTGTGGCGGGCACCAACGGGATCTCTCCGATCTTCCAGACCACCGTGGGCGTCACCGGTGGCATCGGCATCGACCTGAAGAACTGGGTCAAAAAGGTGGATTCCGAGGGCAACCCGATCCTGAACAATGACGACAATCCCGTCCTTGAACAGAAATACTCGGTCGAGACCGGGACCATTCTGACCATCAACACCAAGGACAAGACCCTGTGCAATGAAGCCGGTGACGAAGAGCTTGTGGATGTCTCCTCGGCCTTCACGCCGCAGCAGGTCGAATTCATCAAGGCCGGCGGGTCCTACGCGATTGTCTTTGGCAAGAAGTTGCAGACATTTGCGGCCGAGACGCTGGGCGTGGAACTGAAATCGGCCTTTGCCCCGGCCCGAGAGGTTTCGCACCCGGATCAGGGCCTGACGGCGGTTGAGAAAATCTTCAACAAAAACGCCGTGGGCGTCACCGAAGGCGCGATTCTGCACGCGGGTTCCGATGTGCGGGTCAAGGTCAACATCGTGGGCTCGCAGGACACGACCGGCCTGATGACGTCGCAGGAACTGGAAGCGATGGCGGCCACGGTTATCTCCCCGACCGTTGATGGCGCGTATCAGTCGGGCTGTCACACAGCCTCGGTCTGGGACGCGAAGGCGCAGGCGAACATCCCGAAACTCATGAGTTTCATGCACAAGTTCGGCCTGATCACGGCGCGCGACCCCAAGGGTGTTTACCATTCGATGACGGATGTGATCCACAAGGTGCTGAATGACATCACGGTGGATGACTGGGCGGTCATCATCGGCGGCGACTCGCATACGCGGATGTCGAAAGGTGTGGCCTTTGGCGCGGACTCGGGCACCGTGGCGCTTGCGCTGGCAACCGGTGAGGCAACGATGCCGATCCCGGAATCGGTGAAAGTGACCTTCAAGGGCGCGATGGCCGATCACATGGATTTCCGTGATGTGGTCCACGCGACGCAGGCGCAGATGCTGAAGCAGTTCGGCGAAAACGTCTTTCAGGGCCGCGTGATCGAGGTGCATATCGGCACCCTGCTGGCCGATCAGGCGTTCACCTTCACCGACTGGACCGCCGAGATGAAGGCGAAGGCGTCGATCTGTATCTCGGAAGATGAGACGCTGATTGAATCGCTGGAAATCGCCAAAAGCCGCATTCAGATCATGATCGACAAGGGCATGGAGAATGACGGTCAGACTCTGCAAGGCCTGATCGACATTGCGGATCGGCGGATTGCCGAGATCAAGTCCGGAGAGAAGCCTGCTTTGGCCCCCAACGGCAACGCCAAGTATTTTGCCGAGGTCGTCGTCGATCTGGACGAGATCAACGAGCCGATGATCGCGGACCCGGATGTGAACAACGCCGATATCTCCAAGCGCTACACCCATGATACGATCCGGCCGATTTCCTACTACGCGGCTGAGAAGAAAGTTGATCTGGGTTTCGTCGGGTCCTGTATGGTTCACAAGGGCGATGTGAAGATTGTCGCCCAGATGCTGAAGAATCTGGAAAAAGCCAATGGCAGTGTCGAGTTCAATGCCCCGCTGGTCGTGGCCGCGCCCACATACAACATCATCGATGAACTGAAGGCCGAGGGCGACTGGGAAGTTCTGCAGAAATACTCGGGCTTCGAGTTCGATGATTTCATGCCGAAAACAAAGGCCCGGACCGAGTACGAGAACATCCTGTATCTGGAACGCCCCGGCTGTAACCTTTGCATGGGCAACCAGGAAAAGGCGGCCAAGGGCGACACCGTTCTGGCCACGTCGACACGTCTGTTCAAAGGGCGGGTGGTCGAGGATTCGTCCGAGAAGAAAGGCGAGTCTCTGCTGGCCTCGACGCCGGTTGTGGTGCTCTCGGCCATTCTGGGCAGAACACCGACGGTCGAGGAATATAAGACCGCCGTGGAAGGTATCGACCTGACCAAGTTCGCCCCGCCGCTGCAGAAACCGGCGGGCACGCAGTCGGCCCATTTCTAAGGGCTTAACCTGAAAGAAACGCCCCGGCAGTTGAGGTCATGCTCAGCGCCGGGGCTTTTTGTTCTAAACTTCCAGACCTTCGGTCGACAGATCGTCAAGCTTGGGCATCAGCCGCAGCAATTCGCGCGCATAGTCCGTCTGCGGGTTGGCAAACAGCGCGTCGGTTTCCTGTATCTCGACCATCTGCCCGGCCTTCATCACCGCCACCCGGTCGCACATCTGTCGGACCACCGGCAGGTCGTGGCTGATGAACAGCATGGTCAGGCCCAGATGTTCCTGCAGGTCCTTCAGGATGTTCAGAATCTGCGCCTGAATCGAGACATCCAGCGCGCTGGTCGGCTCGTCACAGATCAGGAACCTGGGCTGCGTGGCCAGCGCCCGCGCGATGGAAATCCGTTGCCGCTGACCGCCCGAAAACTCATGCGGGTATTTCTGGCCAGCCTCGTGGCCCAACCCGACCTGATCCAGCAACTCATCCACCCGGCGCTTGATGTCGGCGCCCTGCATCAGGCGGTGATGGCGGATCGGTTCCGCCACAATCTCATCCACACGCATGCGGGGGTTGAGCGAGGAATAGGGGTCCTGAAAGATCATCTGGATGTTCTTCCGGTATTCCTCTTGCACCGCTTTGTTGCTCAGATCGCTGACCAACTGTCCGCCGAAGGTGATGGTGCCGCCATCCACCGGGTAAAGCCCCGCAATCATCCGCGCGACGGTGGATTTGCCCGAGCCGGATTCGCCCACGACGCCGAACACCTCACCCGCCTGCACGTCGAAACTCACGTTATCGACGGCGGTGAAATAGGTGCGGTCCCATGGCAGCAGGCCGCGTTTTTGCAGAAACTTCTTGGTCAGGTTGCGAATCTCGAACACCGGTTTGGACGTGTCATTGTCCACCTTGGGCCAGTGACGCGCCATATCCTCGATTGCAAAGCGTGTTTCGCGCCCGCCATAGCTGATCTGCGGAAAACGATGCAGTTTCAGCGTCGGGCGTGGAACGGCGGCGATCAGCGACTTGGTGTATTCGTGGCTGGGCTGGCCCATGACCTGCGCGGTCGGGCCGGATTCGACCACCTTGCCCGCATACATCACCGTGACCTTGTCGGTTGTATCGGCGATCACGCCCATGTCGTGCGTGATCAGGATGACGCCGACCTGACGTTCGCGGGCCAGTTCCTTGATCAGGTCCAGAATCTGCGCCTGAACCGACACGTCCAGCGCCGTGGTCGGTTCGTCCGCAATGATCACATCCGGCTCGGTACACAGGGCCAGCGCGATCACCACGCGCTGCCGCATCCCGCCCGAGAACTGGTGTGGATACTGATCCAGCCGCGTGTCCGGGTCCGGGATGCCGACCCGATCGATCAGGTCGCGCGCGCGGGTATTGGCCTCGGCCTCGGACCCGCCCAGATGGGTCAGAATCGTTTCGGTCAGTTGCTCGCGCACCGTGAACAGCGGGTTCAATGAGGTCAGCGGGTCCTGAAAGATCATCGAGATCTTCTTGCCGCGCAGCCCGCGCATCGCATCCGCATCCAGCCCGCTGATCTGATCGCCGCCCAGCATGATCTGACCAGCGGCGATCTGCCCGGGGCGTTCAAGCAGCCCCATGACAGCCGCGCCGATGGTGGATTTCCCGGCCCCAGATTCGCCGACCAGGCCATGTATCTCGCCCGGCTCGACCGAGAGGCTGGCATGGTCCACGGCAGTAAACAGTTTCCGGCGGGTGGGGAACTCGACGGTGAGGTCCTGAATCGTAAGAAGGCTCATGAAATCACCGCAGCTTGGGGTTCAATGCATCGCGCAGCCAGTCGCCCAGAAGGTTGACCGACAGGGCCAGCGCCAGAAGGGTGCAGGCCGGGAAGAACAGAATCCACCACTCACCCGAGAACAGGAAGCCCTGCCCGATGCGGATCAGCGTGCCCAGCGAGGGTTGCGTCGGCGGTGCGCCGACCCCCAGAAAGCTCAGCGTCGCCTCGGCAATGATGGCCAGCGCCAGCGAGATCGTTGCGATCACCAGAACCGGGCTGAGGACATTGGGCAGGATGTGCCGGAACATGATCGGGATCGACCCGCGCCCGATCAGGCGCGCGGCCTGCACATATTCCTTGTTCTTTTCCACCAGCGCAGCGCCGCGCACCACGCGGGCGAACTGCACCCAATCGGACAGGGCAATCGCGACGATCAGCACATAGATCGCCATCTCGTTGCGGTATTCCGGCGGGGTGACGCCCTTGGCGATGCCAAAGATCAGCATGGCGACCAGAATGGCCGGGAAGGTCAGCTGCACATCGGCAATGCGCATGATCAGCGTTTCGACCCAGCCGCCGAAATAGGCCGCGACCAGCCCCAGGATCACCCCGATGATCATCGCCAGCAGAACCGCAGCCGAGCCCACGAACAGCGAAATGCGCAAACCATAGAGGATGGTTGAAAACACATCGCGGCCTTGATCGTCGGTGCCCAGCAGGAACGTCTCTTGCGTGAATGCATTGGGCGTGCCGGGCGGCGTGAAGCCGTTCATCAGGTTCAGCGTGGCCGGATCGAACGGATTATAAGGCGCGATTAGCGGCGCAAAAATGGCCGCCAGCACAAGGATCACAACCACCAGCGTGGCGATCACCGCCACCGGAGAGTGGCGGAAGGACCAGGCAAAATCGCTGTCCCAGAACTTTGCAAAACGCGATTGCGCCGGGGCTTTGGGGGGTAAAGGCGTATCGGTCATGTGGCCCTCGCGTCGACGCGCAGGCGCGGGTCGATTGCATAATAAAGCAGATCCACGATCAGGTTGATCGCCACGAACATGACCGAAATCAGCATCAGATAGGCGGCCATGACGGGGATATCGACGAACTGAATCGCGTTGATGAACAGCAGGCCCACGCCGGGCCACTGAAACACCGTCTCGGTGATGATGGCAAAGGCGATGATCGAGCCCAGTTGCAAGCCAGTGATGGTGATCACCGGGACCAGAGTGTTCTTCAGCGCATGACGGAAGTTGATCACCCGGTCCGACAGCCCGCGCGCGCGCGCGAAGCGGACGTAATCGGCGCGCAGGACTTCCAGCATCTCGGACCGGACCAGCCGCATGATCAGGGTCATCTGGTACAGGCCCAGCGTAATCGCCGGCAATATCAATGCTTTAAGACCTGATGTCGTCAGGAATCCGGTGGACCAGCCCCCTATCATCACGGTTTCCCCCCTGCCGAAACTGGGCAGCAGGTCCAGTTCGACCGAGAAGATGTAGATCAGCAATATCCCGATCAGGAAGGTTGGAAGCGATACGCCAATAAGGCTGACGGTCATGATCACATTTGCCGCAATCCCTTGTCGTCGGATCGCGGTGAACACGCCCAGCGCGATGCCCATGGTGATGGCAAGAAAGCCCGATACAAAGGCCAGCTCCAGCGTCGCGGGTGCGCGTTCGGCTATGATGGTCGAAACCGGACGACCCTGACGGTATGAGACGCCGAAATTGCCCTGAACGGCCCCTTGCAGGAACTTGAAATATTGAACCGGAAAGGGCTGATCCAGGCCAAGTTCGGTCCTGAGCCGATCGATATCGGCCTGCGTGCGCTCCTGACCCAGCATGTTGTCGATCGGATCGCCGACAAACCGGAACATCGAAAAGGCAACCAGACCCACGACCAGCAAAACGATCACGGACTGGAACATCCTTCGGACGATAAATGCGAACATGTGTTCTCCCCATTGATCGGTCCGTCTAAGCCCTACCCGATCAGATGGTCAAGGTGCGGCTGGAGAAAAGAAACCGGAATCGGGGCCCAAAGCGGGTGGCGTCAGTTGACGGTCACCCAGCGCAGGATGAAAAAGTCATCCGGGCGTTGCGTCAGGTCAATGTTGTTGCGCGTCCCCCAGACCAGAGGCTGGACGTAAAGCGGCACATAGACCTGATCATCCTGATAGATTTGCGTCACCTCATCCAGCATGGCCTGACGTTTGGTTTGATCCAGTTCGGATTGGATCTTTGGCAACAATTCGTCGACCCGCGGGTTCGAGTAGCCGCCGAAATTCCAGCTTCCCAGCTTTTTCTCTTCGTTCGGGGTGGCCACAAGGAACCGCACCGGGTGTTCCGCGTCAAAAGTGCCGGGGCTCCAGCCCAGCATGTACATGTCGTACTTGTCCTCACGCAGTTCCGGCCAGTAGTTGCGCACCGGCATCGCGTCGAGTTCTGCCGTGACCCCGATCTGGGCCAACATGCTGACAACGGCCTGACAGACGGCCTCATCATTAAGGTAGCGGTCATTGGGGCATTTCAGACCGAACGAGAACCCATCCGCGTACCCGGCCTCGGCCAGCAGCGCCTTGGCGCCGTCGATATCGAAAGCAGGCCGTTCCGAATTGGCCCGCGAATACCCGCTCATCGCGGGGCTGACCAGTTGCGAGGCAGCCTCGGCATTGCCGCGCATGATTGTGGCAAGGATCGCGTCGACATTCACGGCCTTGGCGACGGCCTGACGCACGCGCGCATCCCGGAACGGGTTCGGCTTGCCCGCATCGTCGGTGTATTTCAGCGCTTCGGCCTGATGGTCGAAGCCCAGCATGATCACGCGGGCCTCGATACCCTGAATGACGTCCACGTCGCCACTGCCCTGCAACCGCGCCACGTCCTGAATTGGCACCGGGTTGATCATGTCCACATCGCCGGACAGCAAGGCCGCAACGGCGGTGGCGGGATTTTGGATCGGGGTGAACTCGGCCCGGGTGATGTTGTGCCCGGACTCATCCCACCAGCCGTCAAATGGCTCAAGCACCGTGCGCAAACCCGGCTCGCGCGCGGTGACCCGGAAAGCCCCCGTGCCGTTGGCGTTGAGGGTGGCGTAGTTGCCGATTTCCTTGTCTGGCAGGGTGGCTTCATTGGCCTCGGCCCAGCCCTGATCCATGATCATCCAGTTGGCAATCGAGGACGGGAACAGCGGGTTCGGGGCCGAGGTCATGAAATCGACCGTATAGTCATCGACCACCTTCACTTCGCTGATCGGCGCGAACCAGCTACGCGTATCCGCCACCTCGTCCGAGGCGCGTTGATAGCTGAACAGAACGTCCTGCGCATCAAAGGTGCTGCCATCGTGAAAGGTGACACCTTCGCGCAGATGGAACCGCCAGCCTTCACCATCGCCAATCGGCTCCCAACTGACCGCAAGCGCGGGCTCGACGCGCATGTCCTTGCCCCGGCGCACAAGCCCTTCGTAGACGTTGTTGAGTAAGCCCAGCACAGCGGCCGAGTTCACCGCGTGCGGGTCCATCGTCTGCGGGTCGGTTGTCGAGGCCCATTTGAACTCGGCAGCCTGCGCCGCGCTTGCGGCCAGCATGGCCAGGCCAATGGCACTGTTTCTGAGGATCATGGCGACGACTCCCTGATTAGCCCGCAGGCGGTTTTCGAATATCCTAAAGCAAAACAGGGCGCGAAGCCGCGCCCTGTTTCCAGTTGCTCACCTTAGTTCATGGTGAAGTATTTGATTTTCGGCGAATCTTCGGGCTCGACAATGGTGCCGACATCCGACTTCATCCCCCAGTTCAGCACCTGATGGTGGATCGGGATATAAAGCTGTTCGTCCTGAACAACCTGCCAGATTTCCGCGATCTGCTGATCTCGCGCAGGCAGATCGGTTTCCGACGCCAGCGCCTGAATCTTGGCGTCCAGATCGGGGTTGCTGTAACGCGTCCCGTTCCACGAGCCGTATTTCTCACCCTTGGTATGCGCCAGGAAGTTGAAGATGTATTCCGAATCGTAGGTCGGAACACCCCAGCCCAGCATGTAGAAATCGGTCTCAAGGTTGTTGATCAGCGGGAAGTGCTGCGCCTTTGGCTTGGCATCCAGATTCACGGTGACCCCGATCTGCGCCAGCATGCCGACAGCGGCCTGACAGATCGCTTCATCGTTGATGTAGCGGTCATTCGGGCAGTCAAGCTGGATGGTGAAGCCATCGGGATAGCCCGCCTCGGCCATCAGCGCCTTGGCGCCTTCGATATCGGTGGTCGAGGAGCTGTCCATCCCCTCATCCCAGCCATTGACGAAGGGCGGGGCAATCATGCCTGCGGGGGCCGACTGGCCGCGCATCACGACCTGCTTGATCGCATCACGGTTAATAGCCTTGGACATGGCCTGACGCACGCGGACATCCGACAAGGGGTTCTTGCCGTCCACGTTGTCATTGGCCAGATCGGCGTCGCCCATATTCATGCCAAAGAAGATCACGCGGTTCTGCGGCGCAGTGCGCACGTCTAGCCCATCGGCGCTGGCAACGCGCTGAAGGTCCTGCACGGGCACGTCCTGGATAAAGTCCACCTCACCCGACAGCAGGGCCGCTACACGGGTCGCGGCGTTCTGGATCGGGGTGTAGATGATCTCGGTCACTTGCAGCGGGAACTCATCCTTGCCCCAGTAGTTCTCATGCGCCGTCAACACGGTTTTGACGTCCGGCTCGCGGCTGACCACCTTGTAGGGCCCGGTGCCGTTGGCGTTCTTGGCCGCAAAGGTATCCTCGCCGCCCTCATAGTCCTGAACCTTGACCGCGTTGTTCGCCTCGGCCCAGCCTTTGTCCATCATGAACATGTTGGTCAGGTTGTTCGGCATGATCGGGTTCGGACCGTCAGTTTCGATCTCGACCGTGTATTTGTCCGGCGCGCGCACTTCTTTGACCGAGGCCAGAAGTTCCTTGTAGTCCGAATCCGGCGTCATCGCCCGGTTCAGAGAAAAGACGACATCCTCGCTGTCGAACTCGGCCCCGTCATGGAACGTCACGCCCTCGCGCAGTTTGAACACCCAGACATTCGGGTTGTCTTCCGAAGGGGCCCATTCCGTGGCCAACGATGGAACCAGCGCGCCGGAATGGTCGCGCATGACCAGCGTTTCCATGATCTGATGCGCCAGTGCCGAGGTCGGACCTTCGTTCTGCGCATGCGGGTCCAGAGTCAGCGAGTCTCCCGCGCGCGCCCAGCGCAGCGTCTCGGCCGAGGCGCTACCGGCAAGCAGCGCCGTTGCGCTGGCTGCGATCAGCAAGTGTTTCAGTTTCATATTGGATCTCTCCCCTATTGGTTTTTGCCCGCGCAGTTGGCGGGAGACCGGGTTGTTCGGTCTTCATGCCCCTGATCATCCAAATCAGGCTGGAACTTTCAACCGCATAATTGCCGTTAAACCGGATTGCTGCAGGGTCAGGTCCGGCGGGTAACCGGTGGCAACGCACCCCCATAAAGCGAAGCGTATCTTGTCGAAAATTGGTCGACCTGCACCTTTTTTGAACTTTTTGGTTGCCGAAACCGGTTTCGGAACTCCTAATTGACCCTATGGCAGCGAATCTGGATACCCTTCATGTTGGCTCGGCAGCCCCTCGCACAGCGATTGCAGGCCGCGTAAAGCTGAATGAACTGGCCGAGCATCTGGGGCTGTCCAAAAGCACCGTGTCGCGCGCGCTGAACGGGTATCCGGACATCTCCGAGGTCACCCGCAGGCGGGTTGAAACCGCTGCGCGCAAGCTGGGCTATCGCCCGCTCAGCCATGCGCAGGCAATCCGCACCGGGCGGGTGCGCGCCATCGCGATGGTCCTCAACAGTGATGAGCCGGACGGGCACAACCCGTTCCTGCAGGAATTTCTGGCCGGAGCCTGCGAGGCCGCCAGCGGGTTCGACTGGACCCTGACAATTTCGACCGCGAAATCCGAGGCCGACACCCTGACCGTGCTGCGGCGTCTGGTCGAGGAACACAAGGCCGACGGGTTCATACTGCCCCGCACCGCAGTCGAAGATGCACGGGCCAATCTGCTACGGAATCTGAACGTGCCGTCCATCCTGTTCGGTCGAACCGGGTACGGGCGCGACGAGCCGCAGGATGACATCTCATGGTTCGACATTTCGGGCGAAACCGCGATGCACAAGGCCGTGCAGCGGCTGGCCGATCATGGGCACAGCCGTATCGCCTATGTGGGCAGTGACCCCAAGTTCAACTACAGCCACCTTCGGCAGGACGGGTTTGTCGAAGGTCTGGCCGCCGCCGGTCTGCCGCATGATCCCGATCTTATTCGAAACGGCGCCCGGACCCGCGAGGAAGGGGCCGCCGAGGGTCGCGCCCTGCTGCAGCTTGACCGCCCGCCGACCGCCATTGTCTTTGCAACGGACCTTGCGGCGCTTGGGTTCTGCTCGGTCGCTGTAGAACGGGGGCTGGAGATCGGGCGGGACATCTCGGTCATCGGCTATGACGGCATTCCCGAATGTGCCTATGCCAACCCGCCGCTGACCACCTTCAGCGTCGACTCGCGCAAGGCCGGGCACCGGCTGGCGACCTTGCTGATCCGACAGATCCGGGGCGAGGCCGCTGGCACGCTGCGGGAACTGGCCGACGCCACGTTGATCGAACGGCTCAGCGACGGCCCTCCGGCGCTGACGAGCGAAGGCTTGGCCTGGAAATTACAAAATACCCACTGAACACAAACGGGGAGGAAACAACCGATGAAACTGACACCCACAGCCGCACGGCTGATGATGGGCTCGTCCCTTGCACTGGCGCTGACCGCGCTGTCCGTGCAGGCCGACACGATCCGCTTCTGGACAACCGAGGAACAGCCCGAGCGGCTGGCCAAACAGCAGGAAATGGCCGATCAATTCAAGGCCGAAACCGGCACCACGGTCGAGGTGATCCCGGTCACCGAAACCGATCTGGGCACCCGTGCCACCGCAGCCTTTGCCGCCGGTGACCTGCCGGATGTGGTCTATCACCCGCTGCAATACGCCCTGCCCTGGGCCGAGGCCGGCATTCTGGATACCGAAGCCGCCAGCGAGGTGATCGAGGAACTGGGCGCCGACACATTCGCGCCCGGCGCATTGGCCATGGCCGCGTTCAATGACGAAACCGCCTCGGTTCCCGTCGATGGCTGGACGCAGATGGTGGTCTACCGAAAGGACCTGTTTGATGAGGCCGGGCTGGGGGCTCCGTCCTCGTTCGGCGACATTCAGGCGGCGCTGGAAAAACTGCACAACCCGCCTGAAATGTACGGTTTTGTCTCGGCCACCAAGGTTGACGAGAACTTCATGAGCCAGGTGCTGGAACACGTTTTCCTTGCCAATGGCGTCAGCCCGGTCGGCCCGGATGGGTTCCAGCCACTGGATGAGGCCAAGACGACCGAAGTTCTGGATTTCTACAAGGCGATCTCGAAAGCGTCCCCTCCGGGAGAGTTGTTCTGGAAACAGTCGCGCGAGCTGTATTTTGACGGCAAGGCCGCGATGATCATCTGGTCGCCCTTTATTCTGGACGAACTGGCTGGTCTGCGAGACAGCGCACCGCCAACGATCAATGACGATCCAACCTCGCGCGATCTGGCGGGCAAGACCGGCATCGTGACCAAACTGTCCGGCCCGTCGAACCCCGATGGCGCGGCTTGGGGCGACATTCGGTATTTCGGCATCACCAACGATGCGGATACCGACGCTGCGATGGAGTTTGTGAAATACGCAATGGATCAGGGGTACACCCAGACGCTGGCCATCGCACCCGAGGGCAAATTCCCGGTCCGGCGCGGCACTGCGGACAATCCGACCTCGTTCTCTGAGGCGTGGGCCGAACTGCCCGTCGGCGTCGACCGCAAAGCGCCTTTGGGAGAGCTTTATGAACAGTCGATGATCGACGAGATTGTCGGTGGTCTGGACGTAGCCCAACGTTGGGGCGTGGCCGAGGGCCAACTGGCGCTGGCCTCGAAAATGATCAACTCTCAGGCCATCAACCGCGTTGTCCGGCAATATATCGACGATGAAATCGACGCCGCCGCCGCTGTTGCGGCCATGAACGAAGAGCTCGCCAAGGTTCAGTAACCTTGTGACCGATGCAGCGGCGGTCCACGCCGCTGCGCCCAACCCTTCGAGGTATCCCATGACTTCGGCCACCCCACCGACCGGAACCGGGGCGCTTGCCAAACGCGAGGCGCGATTGGCCTGGGCGCTGCTGTCTCCGACCGTGATCAGCGTATCGCTTGTGGTGATCCTGCCTTTGCTGGCGATCTTCTGGATTAGCTTCAAGCCCTTCACCCTGTCCGACCTGCGCCCACCTGCGCCTGTGGTTCGCGAAAGCCTGCGCGGATCGGGTGATGACCTGCGCATCGAATACCGCCTGCGCAACTCGAGCCAGGAGATCGCCATCGACGGCGTAACCCTGACCGATGTGCTGCCCGACGGCGTCTCCCCCGCCGAGGTCACCGCGCCCTGCGTGCTGGACGGGCAGGACCTGTTCTGCGATTTCGGCACGCTGGAAGGCGGTCAGCGCGAGCGCATCCGCATACCCGTCACGCTCAACGGGGACCCGGACGCCTTCGAGGATCTGATCGAAGGGTCGGAACCCGATGTCACCGGCAGCGGTCCCAATGTACTGACCAATTTCGAATTCAGCCTTGAGAACTTCGCCCGCGTCTTTGATGGGTCCGAGTTCTGGGGCGTTCTCTGGGTCACGCTATTCTACACGGTGTTCGGCACCATCGGCGCGCTGGTCATGGGCCTGTTCGCCGCCCTGCTGCTAAACAAGAGCTTTCGCGGGCAGGGCTTTATCCGTGGCCTTTATCTGTTTCCCTATGTCGCCCCGGTCATTGCCGTGGCCTTCACATGGGTCACGCTGTTCGACCCCTTCTCGGGTTCAGCCAACGCGCTGCTGGTGCAGATGGGGCTGAGCTCTGAGCCGATCAACTTCTTCGGCGAACGCCCTTTGGCGCTGATCATGGTCACAGTGTTCGAGATCTGGCGCTATTTCCCGCTGTCCTTCCTGTTCATTCTGGCCCGAATGCAGTCCATCGACAGCAGCATGTATGAGGCGGCAGATATGGACGGGGCCTCGCCCTTCCAGAAGTTCTGGCTGCTGAGCATCCCGCAACTGCTGGGCATTCTGTCGGTCCTGTTCCTGCTGCGCTTTATTTGGACGTTCAACAAGTTCGACGACATCTTCCTGCTGACCGGCGGCAATGCGGGCACCCGCACGCTGACCGTAAATGTCTATGAACAGGCCTTTGCGATCTCGAACATAGGGGCAGGCGCGGCGGTGGCCGTTGTCATCCTGATCTGCCTGATCGCCTTCAGCTTCGTCTTCTTCCGTTTCATCAGCCGAGAGGAGGGTTTGTGATGCGCAATGGTTTTGTCACTGGCCCGGTTCTGGGCGCGTTGTGGCTGGTGGTGATCGCCACCACTATCGCGATCACCATGTCCTTTGCTACAGGCGCGGCGTTCCGCCCGCAGGTTCTGCTGAGCCTGATCTGGGGTGCTATCGCGGGTCTCGTCTATGTCCGGTTCCCGACCCGGCAGGCCCCAGCCCGGCTCGGTGTCTCGGCTCTGCTTGGCCTGTCCTGCCTGACCGGGTTCGGCCCGGTTCTGATCGGCTCGGACACCACGCTGCAGGCAACCCTGATCACCGTGATTGCGATTGCCATCGTGATGCATCTTTCGATGGCCGAGATCCTGAAAGACGTCCCTTTCGGCGAGCTGACCCGTCACGAATTCGAGGACGCTGTGATCCGCTTCTGCACCGGCTTCGGTTACATCTTCTTCACCGCCATCGTCATCATCCCCTTCTACGTCATGGTGATGACCAGCCTGAAATCACAACAGGCACTGCTGCAGAACCCGCTGGATTTCTCGGTCGACCTGTCACAAGGCACCGCCCTGTTCCGCAGCTACACGGAACTGTTCCGGGACTTCAATTTCGGCACCTACCTGTGGACCTCGTTCTACGTTTCGGTCCTGACCGTGTTCATCACACTGGCCTTCAGCGTCCCCGGCGCCTATGCCGTGGCTCGGTTCCGGTTCAAAGGGCAAAAGGCGTTCTCACGCTCGATCCTGCTGATCTACATGGTGCCGATGATCGTATTGGCCCTGCCGATCTACATCGCCTTCTCGATGACCGGCCTGCGCAACTCGATCCTCGGCATCGTGCTGATCTACCCGGTCACAACGATCCCGGTTTCGCTCTACATGCTGCAGGGCTACTTCCGTGGCCTGCCGACCGAGGTCGAGGAAGCAGGCCTGATGGATGGCCTGTCGCGTCTGTCGGTGATCTGGAAGATCACCCTGCCCCTCAGCCTGCCGGCGCTGGCGTCGGTGTCGCTCTATGTCTTCATGATCGCCTGGAACGAGTTCCTGCTGGCCTTCATGCTGCTGGACGACCCGTCGAAATTTACCCTGACCCGAGGGGTCACGATGCTGAACTCCTCGGAAATTCCCCGGCAGCACCTGATGGCCGGTGCGGTGATTGCCACCGTCCCGATCATGGCGCTGTTCCTGGGGCTTGAACGTTTCATGACCAAGGGCCTGACTGCGGGGTCCGTCAAAGGATGACTGAGATGAACCAACATACAAACCCCGACCGCGAGGCGCGCAATACCCTGATCGCCAATGATCGCGGCGGCTACACCATCCCGACCGAAGGGCTGTACCCCTATCAATGGAACTGGGACAGCGCGATTGCGGCGCTTGGCTTTGCCGAGTTCGACATCGACCGCGCCTGGGTCGAACTGGAAACCCTGTTCTCGGGCCAGTGGGAGGACGGCATGGTGCCGCATATCCTGTTTCACCAGCAGGATGACGGCTATTTTCCCGGACCCGACGTCTGGGGCTGCAACGGCCCCATCCCGTCCTCAGGCATCATCCAGCCCCCGATTGCCGCCACGATGGCACGGAAAATCTGGGAGAAAGACCCCGAAGCAGGCGAGGCGCGCATCCGCGCCCTGTTCCCGGCAATGTTGGCCTGGCATCGATGGATCATACGGTGGCGGCTGGACGACCAGAATGCCGTCTGCACCACCCATCCGTGGGAAGCAGGCCGCGACAATGCGCCGGACTGGGATCAGACCATGGAGCGCATGGATGCCTCGGGCGTCGGTGAGTACCAGCGCCGTGATACGACCCATGTGAACAGCGAGGATCGCCCGACCAAGTTTGACTATGACCGCTATATCAAGCTGGTCCAGATCGGACGCGAGGCCGGGTGGGATCAGCAGAGCCTGCTGACCCTCAACCCCTTCCGCGTGGCGGACCCGACAATGACTTTCACCACCCTGCGCGCGGCACGGGATCTGCTGGCAATCAGCGACGCACTCGGGATAACCGCAGAGGGGCTGGAGACCGATATCGAGCGACTGGTGACAGGCGCGCTATCGCTGTGGAACGACACGCTGGGCGCCTTCGATTCCCGCGATACGCATAGCGGCGAATGGTCCGGTACGCTGTCGAACGCCTCGTACATGTGCTGGTTCGCGGGCGTGGACTCTGCTCAGATGCTGGAACGGGTAAGGACCACTCTGGCCAATGTCCCGCATCCGATCCCGAGCTACGACCCCGGCATGCCCGGTTTCGACGCCCGCCGCTACTGGCGCGGGCCGACCTGGGCGATCATGAACATGATGATCGGCTTCGGGTTGGAAGACATGGGCCACGCGGACGAAGCTGCGCAGCTGCGCGGCAAGACCGCCGAGTTGATCTCAACCTTCGGCTTTGCCGAGTATTTTGACCCCATGACCGGCAGCCCCGCTGGCGGCAATGCATTCACCTGGACAGCCGCCGTCTGGCTGCACTGGGCAGGGAGGAACTGATGGGCAGTATCGCACTGAAATCCGTCGAAAAATGGTTCGGCAGCGCGCAGGTGATCAAGGGCATCGACCTGCAGATCGACGAGGGCGAGTTCGTCGTCTTCGTCGGCCCCTCGGGCTGCGGCAAATCTACTTTGTTGCGTATGATCGGCGGGCTTGAAGACATCTCACGCGGTGAGTTGCTGATCAACGGTGCTGACGTGACCGATCACCCGCCCTCGAAACGCGGCCTGACCATGGTGTTCCAGTCCTACGCCCTGTACCCGCACCTGACCGTGGCCGAGAATATGGGCTTTTCGCTCAAGGTCGCGGGCGTCCCGAAGGCCGAGATCGAAGAGCAGGTGAACCGCGCGGCGGATGTCCTGAAGCTGGGTCCGTTTCTAGAGCGCCGTCCCAAGGACCTGTCAGGCGGTCAACGCCAGAGGGTCGCCATCGGTCGCTCAATCGTCCGCGACCCGACCGCGTTTCTGTTCGACGAACCACTGTCGAACCTTGATGCCGCCTTGCGGGTCGAGATGCGCTACGAGATCGCCAAACTGCATCAGAACCTCAAGCGCACGATGATCTACGTGACGCACGATCAGGTCGAAGCCATGACCCTCGCCGACCGGATCGTGGTGCTGGAATACGGCACGATCGCACAGGTCGGCACCCCGCGTGAGCTATACGAGCGACCCGCAAACCTGTTCGTGGCTCAGTTCATCGGCAGCCCGAAAATGAACATCCTTCCCTGCACAACGCGCGATGGTCACTACCACCTGGAAAACGGCGGCAGCGGGGTGCTGGATCGGTCGGGCGAAGCAACCAAACTGGGCATCCGCCCGGAACACATCAGCCCCGTGGCACCCGGCGAAGGCCAAAGCGACGGCACGATCGAAGTCATCGAATACCTCGGCGCAGACACATTCCTGATCGTGGATTGCGGCGGCGAAGAGAACGTCACAGTGCGCATAAACGGCGACACCGACTTGAATCCAGGAACCAAAATCGGCCTGCACTTCGCCCCGGAAAGACTGCACTTCTTCGACGGGGAGGGGCTGGCTCTCTGATCATTGGCCCATCGTCGCGGGCCCCGAGCAATCCGCTTCGGGCCCGCAGGCGTCCGGACCTGCGACAGAGCACCAAGGCCCGTCATCTTGATGAACGGTTTGAAGCCGCGTGGCGTCTCGGTTGAAATGGTGCCCGGGGGCGGAATCGAACCACCGACACGAGGATTTTCAATCCACTGCTCTACCCCTGAGCTACCCGGGCACGGGAACGACATTTGTCGTTGGGTGGGGGCCTTCTATGACCTGAACCATGCAGTGTCCAGAGGCTTTTTGACATTTTTTCAGTGCGGACGCCGAACCTCGTCTTCGGGTTCTGAACCGGTCGGATCGGCTTCTTCTTCGCGCTGCGACGGGACGGCATAGGAGCCGTTCAGCCACTTGGCAAGGTCGATGTCGGCGCAGCGCTTCGAGCAGAAGGGGCGGAATTTGGTCACCGTGTCTTCGCCGCAGATCGGGCAGCTCATGACAGCACCTCAGACAGCGGGATACGTCCGCGCTTGCGCTGCATCTCGTAGTGGCCCAGAGGGGTCCAACCCGCCAGTGTGGTTTCGATACCATCGGCCTTGAAAGCCGCCCGTAGGGCGGTTTCGAACCCCCGGCGGTCTTTCTTGGGCATCGGCGCAAGGTCCAGTGTGATCTGCCCACCGAGCCCGCGCACCCGCAACGCGCGGGCCAGAGCTTTGGCGCAGGCGAAGTTGGCTTTGGTGCCTGCCGCCAGTGAAGTGTCAGAGCCGGTGTTGACATCTACGGCCACCAGCGCGCGGGTGGGTTGGATGTACAAATGGCCACCGCCGGTAAGCGGTTCGGATATTCCGCGCGCGGTGTCCAGCGCGTCGAGCACGCCGTGGGTCTCGAACCCTCCGGCTTTGGTCACGACCTCGGCCGGGTCGGTCCAGTCGCGCCAGGCCAGAACATGGGGGTTGTCGCCCTCCAGCAGCAGTTCCGGCTCGGTGCCCGGATCGTTCAGCACCTGATCGGCATGGGAAAGCATCGCGCTGATATCTTCGGCGATCTCGGCAGCGTCCTCGCCCTGACAGCACGAGCGCAGAATTAGGCCGTGGGTACTGCCCTCCATGCTGTCATGAGCGATTTCAAGCAGGCGGTCGCGTTCGTCTTCATCGCGGATGCTGCGCGAGATATTCAGGCCGGGCACATCCGGCGTGACAATGGCATAGCGGCTTTTGAATAAAATGCGGTCCGTCACCGGCAGCGCTTTGCCCGGCTCGGCAAAACCCGTCACCTGCACCAGCAGCGGCGCGCCGGGGGCCAGCCCCTTGACCTGCCGCAAAAAGGCCGGACCGTCGGGTGTGGTCAGGAACATCCCGCCCTGCCCTTTGACCGGACGGTCGGCACGGGCGCGGTAGATTGTGCCGGGCGCGGGGGCGTCTGAGGCGATCAGGAAATCATCCAGCTTGCCGTCCACCATCAGGGCTGCGGCTTCCCGACCCTCAATGTGGTCCAGAACGATGGTACGACCTTTCATGACGCCTCTTTGTACAATGGATAGCCGATGCCCTGCAAAAGCCCGGCAGTTTCAGACAGGGGCAGGCCCACGATGCCAGTGAACGAGCCTGAAATCCATGGAATGAAGGCCCCGGCGGGCCCCTGAATCGCGTAGGCCCCGGCCTTGCCCTGCCAGTCGTTGGTTGCGAGGTAAGCGTTGATCTCAAGTTCCGACAGGCGTTTGACCTTGACCTGAGACACCACATCGCGCTGCAAAACCCGCGCGCCGCAGCGCACCGCGACTGAGGTCACGACCCGGTGCCGCCGCCCGGACAAGGCATGCAGATACTCAGCCGCCTGCCCGGCATCTTCCGGCTTACCTAGAATGCGGCGGCCCAGCGCGACGGTGGTGTCGGCGCACAGGACAATATCGCCGCTATCCGCCTGAACCGCCTGCACTTTCTCGCGCGCGATGCGGCTGCAATAGAGCACCGGCAGCTCGCCCTTCAGGGGTGTTTCGTCGATATCAGGGGGGCGGATCGCGTCAGGCCGCACGCCAAGCTGCGCCAGCAGGTCCAGCCGCCTTGGGCTGCCCGATCCGAGGATAAACGCCATTGGGCGAGGCGTTACTTGAAGCGGTAGTTGATCCGACCCTTGGTCAGATCGTAAGGGGTCATCTCGACCTGCACCTTGTCGCCAGCCAGAACACGGATGCGGTTCTTGCGCATCTTGCCTGCCGTATGTGCGATGATCTCATGGCCGTTTTCCAGCTCGACCCGAAACGTCGCATTAGGCAGGAGTTCCTTCACGACACCGGGAAATTCGAGCGTATCTTCCTTGGCCATGTTGTCTCCATCATTACGTTGCACCCGCAGAATCTGCGAGGATGTGCGCTTAAATGAGCCTATTTCGGCCTTATTTCAAGGGCGGAATCACCTAAAGGCGGGATATTGTGACCGAATCGACTCGGGGCGCTTGTTCGTCCCAATGCGTCCTGTTGAGCACATGCCCGTCCGCCCGGACCTCGGCGATGGTGGTCAGGTCAATGTCCGCATAGGTCCATCCAGGCTGGTTCAACTGACCCTCGGCCAGAACGCCGGTGGCCGGGAACCCCTTGTCGGGCGGGCCGAAGGCACCGCCCATACCCGTGTTCATGTCCACCGCCTCGGACCAGTCGTTGCTTCCGACCAGCGAGGCCATGACCGTAACACATTGATTTTCAAGCGCCCGCGACATGGCCCCGATGCGCACGCGCCAATAACCCGAGAGCACCTCGGTGCAGGACGGTACTAGGATCAGATCGGCCTCGCTGAGCGCGCGGCCCAGCAGCGGGAATTCGCTGTCATAACAGATGAGAACGCCGATCCTGCCCAGCGCCGTGTCGAACAGTTTCAGCGGCCCGCCGGGGGCGATGTCCCAAGCCTCGCGCTCGAACCGGGTCATGATTTGCTTGTCCTGATGATCGCAGCCACCATCCGGAGCGTAGAGCGCTGCCCGGTTCACCGCTCGGCCCGCGCCGTTCAAAACCGGGGCCGATGCGCCCAGAATATAGACCTTATGTTCTAGCGCGAGGCGCTGATGCAGGGTCTGTGCATCCTCCATTCGATCCGACACCGCACGGATCGAGCGTTCCAGATCACCGGCCACCTCGGCCCCGTCCAGTGTCGACAGTTCCATCGCGCCGTACTCGGGAAACACCAGCAGGGCTGCCCCCTGCCCTGCGGCGTCAGACACCCATCGGTCCAGCTTGTCCTCGTACTGTGTCCAGCTATCGAGCCAGTCGAGGTTATAGGCGGCGGTGGCGACTTTCATTGGTTGGTGTCCTTCGGAGCTGGTTTGGCGTGACAGTAAGAGAGGACCTCGTTCCCTGTACAGACCGATTTGCCGGTTCTTCCAACGACGCAAAAGTGAGTTGGCTTACAGCACAAGACTTGGTTCAATAGAAACCGGAGGATCACCATGCGAAACGCGGAAAGCTTTGAGAAGTTCTATTTCGCCAAAGTGGGTATGGGCGAGGCCTGCGGCTGTGCTGAACGCGTAATCGACGTGTTCGAGTTCAACAGGAAAGGCGGCGAAACGGCCAAGACGGCTGTGAAGCAGGAAAAGGTCAAACGCCGAACCCTTAGGGGATGGGCGGTCAAATACGGCCTGCTCAGTCGCAAGCGTCAGACCTGAAACATCGGACAGGGCCCTATTCTTTGGCGTATGTCTGTCGGTCAAATGGCCGGAGCAGGCACCACTCTGGCGAAACGCTCAAGGATTCTGCTTACAAATCCCTGATCCAGAACTGTAGTGGCTTCAACGTCTCACTATCATCCCCAACATCCTTCCACGAGAACTGCGCTATCACACCAGGCACAGGCTCATAGCCCCGGGCGCGCCAGAAGGTGTCCAGTGGGCGGTAGTGTTCGGGCCGCATCGGGTGATCCGCCGAACGCTGCACGCCGCAGAAGGCGCATTTGGTGAAGCCCAGGCTGCGGGCATGCGCCTCGCGCAGGTCGAAGAATTTGTGGCCGACGCCCTGCCCCCGGTAGTCGGGCAGCAGGACGGATTCAGCACAGTAGAAGATGCCGGACAGGTCCAGCCCGGTGCCGTCGAAGGCCGCTGCAAAATCGTCGGCGTGGTCGGTCAGGGGCGCTCCGGTCGAAGCTCCGACAAGGCGGTCACCGTCGAAAGCTCCGACCACAATAGCCTTGTCGCTGTCGCGGTAGGATTGCAGGTATCTGCGCTCGTACTCCAGGTCCCCGTCATACAGATAGGGCCAGGCGCGAAACACCTCGATCCGCAGGCGCGCCACATCGTCCAGCGCGGCCTCAAGCGCTGCCCCTGTCAGGGCGCGGACCTCGGTTACCTCAGCCATTCGACACCTGCTTCACCCAGTCGGCGAGGTTGTAGAAGGTGGTCACGCGAGTGATCTTGCCGTCGCGCAGGTCAAAAAACGACCCGGCAGGCAGGCGATAGGTCTGACCGTGGGCTTGGGGCAGGCCGTCGTCGGTTTCCAGATAGGTGCCGTTCACGATAAACTCGGCGGCGGCGCGGGTGCCGCCTTGGGCGTCGAAGATCACGATATCGGTCAGGTTCTCTTTGTAGCAGCGGTTCATATGGGCGCAGAAGGCGGCAAATTTCTCTTTGCCGACGCGAATCTGGCCCTCGTTGACGTGATGGGCCACATCGTCGGACAGGCAGGCCAGCATGCCGTCCACATCCCCGGCGTTGAAAGCATCGAAATAGGCTTTGACGGTCTGGTTCATGTCCCCTCCGTAGGTTCGCCCCAGCGGTCTTTCAGATGTTTGATGATCTGATCGCGGGTCTGTCGGTAGTGGTGTAGCTTCTGTTCACGGTTCTCACCCAGCCCGGTAGGGTCCATAATTGGCCAATAATCGACATCGAGGTGAAAAATCCGCGTCAGTTCCAGCGCCTTACGTTGGCTGGCCGGGGACAAGGCAACAACCAGATCGAACGAGCCCAGATCGTCGCCCCATTCCTGCATCTCGTCGAAAGACCGCGACCGATGGCGCGACAGTTCAACCCCCACTTCGTGACAGGCAGCGATGCTGAAGCCGTCGATTTCCAGATCATTGTGGACACCGGCGGACTGGACATAGGTGCCGGTGCCATAGAACTTCTTCATCAGCCCCTCAGCCATGGGGGACCGAACCGCGTTGTGGTCGCAACAGAACAGGACCGACTGCGGCAGCGGCGTCACCCGTTAGCCTCCGAAATGCAGCACGCAGATCAGCGTGAACAGGCGGCGGGCGGTGTCGGTGTCGATATCGGCTTTGCCTTCCAGCCGTTCCTGCAACACGCGGCTGCCTTCGTTGTGGATGCCGCGCCGGGCCATATCGATGGTTTCGATCTGACTGGGTGGCAAGGTTTTCACCGCGTCGAAATAGCTTTCGCAGATCTGGAAATAGTCTTTGACCACCTGCCGAAAGGGCCCGAGCGACAAATGGAACTCGGCCGCCTTTTCGGCATCTTCCGTTGCGACATCGAAGACCAGCCGCTTGTCGCGGATCGAGAGCTGCACGTGATAGGGCCCGTCCGGGATCGCGCGATCATCGCGTTTGGGCAGCAAAAAGCTGTTATCCTCGAGCAGATCATAGATGGCGACCTTGCGCTCCTGCTCGATCTCGGGCGTCGGCGGCGGCAGGTTTCTGTCATCCAGTTCGATATGCGAAATGCGGGTCATCTTTACGGTCACCATCCTTCACGTCAGCACAGACCTATAGCAACGTATTTCGTTGAGCAACGGATAGAAACACCTCGGCAGCAGGTCAGCCATTCAGCCGGTTGAGACGCGCCGTGACCGACAGGCCGTGCGCTTCCAGGCTTTCGGACTTTGCCAACTGTTCAGCCGCTGGCCCGATGGCGCGCAGCGCCTCGGGCGTCATCTGGCTGAGCGTGGTGCGTTTGAGGAAATCCATCACGCTGAGGCCCGAGGAAAACCGCGCAGACCGCGCCGTGGGCAGGACGTGATTGGGGCCGCCGACATAATCGCCGATGGCCTCGGGCGTGTATTGGCCAAGGAAGATGGCACCTGCGTGGATGGTTTTGTGGCTGAGCGTCACGGGGTCGGCCACGCAAAGCTCAAGGTGTTCGGGGGCGATGCGGTTCGACAGGGCCGCGGCCTCGTCCAGATCGCGCACGGTGATCACCGCGCCGAAGTCACGCCAGCTTGCGCCCGCGATGGCACGGCGCTGCAGGGTTTCCAGCCGTTTCTCGACCGCCTGCGCGACGGCTTGACCAAAACCGGCATCGTCGGTGATCAGGATGGATTGCGCGCTTTCGTCATGTTCGGCCTGACTAAGCAGATCGAGTGCAATCCAGTCGGGGTCGTTGTCCTTGTCTGCGATGACCAGAATCTCGGACGGCCCCGCGATCATGTCGATGCCCACCTTGCCGAACACCCGGCGTTTGGCGGCGGCAACAAAGGCATTGCCCGGCCCGGTGATCTTGTCGACCGGCGCGATGGTGTCGGTGCCATAGGCCAGTGCGGCAATCGCTTGCGCGCCGCCGATGCGATACACCTCATCCACGCCCGCCAGTTGCACCGCCAGCAGGACCAGCGGGTTCGCCTGCCCGTCGGGCGTGGGCACGACGATGGCCAGCCGCCCGACCCCCGCCACCTTGGCCGGGATCGCGTTCATCAGCACCGAGGACGGGTACGAGGCCAGACCGCCCGGCACATACAAGCCCGCTGCCGAAACCGCTGACCAGCGCCAGCCGAGCGTTGCGCCCGCCGTGTCGGTCCACTCCTGATCCTCGGGCATCTGCTGTTCGTGATAGGCCCGGATGCGCTCGGCGGCCAGTTCCAGCGCGGCGCGATTCTCGGGCGTGACCTGTGCCACCGCCTCGGCAATCTCGGCGGCGCTGAACGCCAGTGTCTCGGGCGTCAACTCCAACCGGTCGAATTTGGCGGTCAGTTCGATCACCGCCGCATCGCCCCGACTGCGCACATCGTCGATGATCTGCGCCACGACCGCGTCCACATCCGGGCTGTCCTCGCGCTTGGCGCTGAGCAGCGATTGGAATCCGGCTTCAAAATCGGGCGAGGTCGTGTTCAGGAAAACGGGCATAATCAAGCACTCCGGGCGTTTGCATGCGTCTTATCGCCGGGGCCGGTGCGCCTCAACCCTCGACCTTGGGGTGCAGCGATTTGCGCATATGAAATTGCCGCAGGCCATAGTGATCCGTCGAGGTGCCAACCTCTTGCCAACCTTGCCTCAGATAGAAGGCACGCGCCGTGGTTGTCGCAGTTAGATGGGCCTGATCGCATCCTTGCGCTGCCAGTTCGCGTTCCAGCTTGGCCAGCAGAGCCGATCCAACGCCGTGGGCAACGTGGTCCGGCCCCACAAAAAGGCGCGAGATTTCGGCATGACCCCGCAAACTGCCCACCCCGGCGATCTGACCGTCGGTTTCAGCCAACCAAACCTCTGTGTCCGACTGAACCCAGTCGCGGATTGTCTGCGGGTCCTTGTTCGCAGTCCACTCCGCCACAAGATCGGGGTCATTGCCATGATCGGCCACGCAAAGCTCGGTGATCGAACGGATCAAAACGCGGCTTATATCGAAAACGTCAAACACCGTCGACGGGCGCAAGATAAGCCCAGGCGGCACTTGCTGAAACGCCTGAGAGATACCGCGCTTGTTGTTCACTCGGGATGATGCGGCGCGTGGCCCGACGGGGCGCGATAGGGTCGGGTGACATCCTTTAGCGTGGCCTCCAGCGCCTCGACCGTCAGCCGGATCGCACCGTCGCCGGCAAGGGTCAGCAGCACCTGCCCGGCACCATCCTCGCCCGGTTCAAAATCGACCGACAGCAGGGACAGGATCATGTCCGGATCGCGGCGGTCAATGCCCTGACTGGCGACCGAGAGAACGGAGTCAAACACCAGAACCGACTGCACCCTCTCGAACGGGCGATCGCGGCGCGTGGCGGCTTCCTTGTCTTCCCACCGGAACCGGTTCAGCAGCAGGCCAAAGCGCCGCTGCGCCGGCTGCCACTTCATCTCGGTCACCGGGAAAACCGCATCCTGCGTCAGCGTCGCAACGACCTGCAGGTCATCGCCGTCCTCAGCCCCCAGATTCAGCGGCGCCTCGCGCCCGTCTTCGAAACTTGCGTCTGTCATTCGCCCTTGATCCGTTCAATCTTTGCGCCCACGCCTTCCAGCTTGCGCACCACATGCTCATATCCGCGGTCCAGATGATAGACCCGGCTGACCACCGTTTCCCCTTCTGCCGCCAATCCGGCCAGGATCAGCGAGACCGAGGCCCGCAGGTCCGTCGCCATCACCGGCGCGCCTTTCAGGCGTTCGACCCCGGTCACGGTGGCGGTGCCGCCATGTACCTCGATTTCAGCGCCCATGCGAACCAGTTCCGGGGCGTGCATAAAGCGATTCTCGAAAATACGCTCTTCAAGAACGGACACACCTTTGGCAATGCACATCAGCGCCATCATCTGCGCCTGCAGATCGGTGGGGAAGCCGGGGAAGGGTTCGGTGACCACATCGACCGCCGTCACGCGGCCATTCTTGCGGGCGACTTTCAGGCCCTTTTCGGTTTCCGAGACGTTGATCCCCGCCTCATCAAGCTTGGCCGCAAAGCTTTCGACCAGCCGCATCCGGCCGCCCAGCAATTCGACCTCGCCGCCGCAGATCGCGGGGGCCAGCATATAGGTGCCCAGCTCGATCCGGTCGGTCACGACCTGATGGGTCGCGCCGTGCAGGCGGTCGACGCCCTGAATTTCGATGGTCGAGGTCCCCTCGCCCGAGATCTGCGCGCCCATCTTGCGCAGGCATTCGACCAGATCGACAATCTCGGGCTCGCGCGCGGCGTTTTTCAGGACCGTGGTGCCCTTGGCGAGCGTGGCCGCCATGACGATATTCTCGGTCGCGCCGACCGAGGCAAAGCGCATCTCATGCACCGCGCCTTTCAGCCCTCCCGGAGCCTTGGCGTGCAGGTAGCCGTCTTTCAGATCGATCTCGGCCCCCAGCGCTTCCAGACCTTCCATATGCAAATCCATCGGTCGCGCGCCGATGGCACATCCGCCGGGCAAAGACACCACGGCCTGCCCGAACCGCGCCAGCAATGGCCCCAGCACGAGGTTCGAGGCGCGCATCTTCCGCACGATGTCGTAATCCGCCGTCTGACTGGTCAGATCGTGACTCGACATCGCGATCACCTGCCCGTCCTGCAGGGCCGAGACCTCGGCCCCCAGCGATTGCAGCAGCGCCGTCATGGTCTTGATGTCGCTCAGCCGCGGCGCATTGGTCAGCGTCAGCGGTTCTTCGCTTAAAAGCGTCGCGGGCATCAACGTCAGGCACGCGTTCTTCGCCCCCGCAATCGGAATCTGCCCGTTCAGCGGGCCATTCCCCGTCACCAGAATCGAATCCATCTGCTCTTATCCCTCGTCCTTACCGGCCTTGTCATCCGAGGCCGCGCGCGCCTTGGCCTGCGCCTTGCGCCGCCCCATGTTCGCTTTCAGCGCCGCTTTCAAGCGGTCTTCGCGCGTTTGCCCCGGTTTACCGTGTTTTTTGGGTGAATGTTTCTCTGCCATTGTCTTTCTCTACAGGAGGCGAAAAAAACCGTCCAGACACCCTTGCGCCGCGTTTCGTTTGAGTCTAATCACCCGCCCACAGCGCTGCTGTAGCTCAGAGGTAGAGCACTCCCTTGGTAAGGGAGAGGTCGAGAGTTCAATTCTCTCCAGCAGCACCATGATTTTCACATAAAACACAGAAGCTTACGCCAAAACGACGCCCGACGCTCGTGGTGTTTCGCGCCGCGGGTTCAGCCCAGCGTTGCCGGTGCAAGATCCGACGGTTGTTCTGCTGCACCCCGCCAAACCTAACCGGGGCATCCCGTTCAGTGGGCGGAATACACTGACGCTGCGCGCTTCTGGTCCGTAAGAAACTGTCCGCAACGCGTGTATGAAATTGATGGGTGGTGTGAGGGGCTGGACGAGGGGGTATAGGCCAGCCCCTCAGTCGGAGGGGGTGTTACGGATTGGTTTAAGTGGTCCGTTGAATTCAGACTATGCGCTAAATCAAATCTCGGAAATTGGGGTTTTCCCTTAATTGGAACAAAACTTGTGAAACGCAGGGTTTCCGCAGTGGAAACGGTGAGTTTCACAATGAGTTGTGGACACATTTTCGCCATAATGCCACCTTTCTGACGTGGGCGACACGTTCGGATTTTAGCACGTACTGGTTTTCCAACTGGTTTTTGAGGGGGTTATGAGTGCAGCGTGTCGCCCCACGAATACACATCCAACAATGCGCAGCAACGATTCTGCCGCTCCTGCGGGGCCGCGCACGCGCCTCTCATACCGCTGACAGACGTCTTCTTCCCAATCTCCGGTATCATCCGCCAAGGTATACGCCGCTTTTAGGACGATAGAAAATCTTCTGATCATGGAGCCTGCCCAGAAGGTCATGTATCCGACGGACGGTGTCTTCGCGCTCGCGCATGTTACTTTCGGACTCGCCCGGCTGCTCAACCGCGTAAGAGGTCATGGCCTGACGCAGCGCTTTTTCGATCAGGTCCATATCCTCGACCGACAATTCAAACATGTCGTTGTACTGGGGCATTGCTGGTCCTCCTGCCCGATTGCACATGGGTCAGGGTGCATCGGATTTCAGGGATTTTCCACCGAAACCGTGTAAGGCGATGCTGGCCGCGTGTTATGGCGACCCGAGTTTGCGTTGAATGGCCTGGGGCCATCGCCTGCGCCGGGTTTTGGATCGAAACCCAAAATATTTTGCGAACATCGCTACGCGAGGACGCCACCATCTACTCGGGTTTGACCCGCCCCGCGATCACGTCCTGCGCTGACCGCCCCAGCCCAACAGGCTGAAACAGGCGAATATAATAGCGGCCACGCAAACGATGGACGGCCCCGCTGGCGTATCGAACACATAGGCCGCCCGCAACCCGGCAACGGCCGAGGCCGCGCCGATTGCCGCCGCGATCAATGCCATCGACTCGGGGGATCGTGCCAGACTGCGCGCGGCGGCCGCCGGGATGATCAGCATTGCCGCGATCAGCAGAACGCCAACTACCTTGATCGCAACCGCGACCGTCACCGCCAGTGATAGGGTCAGGATCAACTGCTCGCGCTTGGGATCGAAGCCGCTGGCATAGGCCAATTCCTCGTTCAGGGTGGCCGTCAGCAGTTGCGACCAGCGCCACGCGATCAGGCCGATGACCAGCGCCGCACCGCCCCAGATGACCGCCAGATCGGTGCGGGAGACGGCCAGAATGTCGCCGAACAGATACGCCATCAGATCGATGCGCACGCCAGACAAGAACGACACCGCAACCAGACCAAAGGCCAGCGCGGAATGGGCCAGAACGCCCAGCAGCGTGTCCATCGCATAGCCCCGACCAGTCAACAGCGTCACGGTCAGCGCCATGACCAGCGCCACGGCAAGCGCTCCGGTAAAGATCGACATCTGAAAGGTCAGCGACAATGCCACCCCCAGAATCGCGGCATGCGCGGTCGCATCCCCGAAATAGGCCATCCTCCGCCAGACCACGAAACACCCCAGCGGAGCGGCGGCAAACGCCACGCCCACTCCGGCGAGCGTCGCCCGCGTCATAAAATCATCAAGCATTACTCTGCCGCTTCCTGCGCGTTTGACCCGTGGTCGTGATGGTGGTCGTGGTCATGGCGATAAAGCGCCAGCGCGCCGCCGGTACCAGTCCCGAACAGGGCGCGGTATTCCGGGGCCGAGGCGACTACGGCGGGCGAGCCCTCGCAGCAGACATGGCCGTTCAGACAGATCACCCGGTCAGACGCGCTCATGACCACGTGCAATTCGTGGCTGATCATGATGATTGCGCAGCCGGTGTCGCGCCGCACCGTCTCGATCTGCTGATAAAACGCGGCAGAGCCCGGTTGGTCCAAACCTTGCGTCGCTTCGTCCAGCAGCAGGATATCGGGCCGGTTGATCAAAGCCCGAGCCAGCAGAACGCGTTGAAACTGCCCGCCGGACAATTGCGACATCTGGCGTTTCATAAGGTCCGGCACGCCCGCAACCTTTAGCGCATCGGCGCAATCCTTGCGCGTCACCGGATGGGTCAGCCGCATGAACCGTTCGACGGTCATGGGCAGGGTCGGATCAATATGCAGCTTCTGCGGCACGTAGCCAATTTTCAGTCCCGGCTTCCGTGTAACCCGCCCGGTCGATGGCGGCGTCGCGCCGATGATCGCACGCAGCAGACTGGTTTTGCCCGAGCCGTTGGGGCCGACAATCGTCACGATCTCACCCGGCTCGACCGCCATGTCCACATGGCGCAGCACCGTGTTTGCGCCATAGCGCACGGTCAGGTCTTCGACACGGATCAGGGTCATTTCGACGCTTTCTGGGTGCAGGCAGGGCAGATGCCCTCGGCCTCGACCACGGTGCGCTCAATCTCGAACCCCACGGCGCGGGCCGCAGCTCCCAGCGCGCCTTTGGCCGGGGCGGATTGCGCCTCGGCCACCGCGTCGCATTTACGGCAGATCATGAAGGCGGGGGAATGCGACGCGCCGGGATGCGCGCAGGCGACAAAGGCGTTCAAACGCTCGATCTTGTGCACAAAGCCGTTCTCGACCAGGAAATCCAGAGCCCGATAGGCCACCGGCGGCTGCGAGCCAAATCCTTCGTCCCGTAAACGGTCGAGGATCGCATAGGCCCCCAGTGCGCGGTGTTCCTGCAGCAACAACTCCAACACCTTGCGCCGGACCGGGGTCAGGCGCAGTCCTTCGTCGCGGCAGCGCGCCTCGGCCGTGGCAAGGGCGGAGCCAACGCAGGTGTCGTGGTCATGTTTCTGAAACCCGATCAGGGCCGCATCTTCGGCGGGAACGGGGCGCGTCTCACTTGTCATATTATTACATATCATGTATTTGGCTGGCAATGTTATACAATCACATAGAGGGTCTGATGTCCAGAAAGCTTCTTCCGGTTTCGGTCACGGCGGTTTTGATGGGGGGCACTGCGTTGGCGGATGCCCCGAACGTGGCGGTTGATATCGCGCCGGTGCATTCGCTGGTCGCGCGCGTGATGGAGGGGGTCGGCACCCCGAAGCTGATCGTGCAGCCCGGCGCTTCACCCCACGAATACAACCTGCGCCCGTCCGAAGCAGCTGCGCTGCAAGAGGCCGATTTGGTGTTCTGGTTGGGTGAGGATCTGACGCCCTGGATGGAGGGCGCGATTGAAACCCTTGCCGACGGTGCAACGGTCACGACCTTGCTGGAATCCGATGGCACCGTCCTGCTGGATTTCCGTGAAGGCGCGTTGTTCGAAGCGCATGATCATGGCGATGAGGATGATCATGAGGACCATGCCGACGGGGACGGTCACGACGATCACGATCATGATGAGGATCATGCCAAGCATGACGAACACGGGCATGATGACGAGCATGATCATGATGAGCACGCGCATGATGACGACCACGATCACGAAGACCATGCGGGCGACAAGGATCACGACGATCACGGGCACGACGACGAACACGCGCATGACGAGCATGCCGAAGACAAAGACCATGAAGATCACGCCGGTCACGATGACCACGGACACGAAGGGCACGATCACGGCGACCACGACCCTCACGCCTGGCTATCGCCTGCCAATGCCAGCACCTGGCTGAATCTGATCGCGGCACAGCTGTCCTCGGCTGATCCGGACAACGCAGGCGCTTACTTCGCCAATGCCGCCGCAGCGCGCGAAGAAATGGACGCGCTGTCGGCAGAAGTGGCCGAGATGCTGAACCCCCTTCGCGGCGGCAGCTTCATCGTCTTCCACGACGCCTATCAGTATTTCGAGGATGCGTTCGAGTTTCCTGCCTCGGGAGCGATTTCCCTCAGCGACGCCTCAGACCCAAGCCCGGCTCGGGTCGCAGAAATTCAGGGGCGCATTCGCGACGAAGGCGTTGATTGCGTTCTGGCCGAACCGCAATTCAATCAGGGCCTCGTCGATACTGTGATGGACGGAACGGACGCCAAAACAGGCGTAATCGACCCTCTCGGGGCCGACCTGGAGCCCGGCGCGGACCTGTATCCGCAGGTGATCCGCAACATGGCCAAAACACTGGCAGAGTGCCTGTAGTTGCAACCCGGCTGACCCGCGCCAAATTGGCCTCGGGTCAGCCGTCTGGCCGGTCCACCTCGGGCAAGCTTTCTTTCAACAACTGTTTCAGTTCTGGCCGCCAAGACGCGGCCAACGCATCATCCCGCGTCACCAGCGAGAGGTTGCGGAACAACGGCTGCGGCCTGCAGGGCAAGATCTGAACCTGATCGCCGCCGTACCGCGCGACATCCGGGCGCGGCAAAAGCGCATATCCGATCCCGTTTCTGACGCATTGGACAATCGCTTCGATACTGTCCAGCACGATCACGTTTCCAGACGTAAGCTGCATGCGATCCCGATACCGCGCGATCAGCTTGCCAATCCCCGAGGTCGGCGCGAATTGCAGAAACGGCAGAGACGCATCCAGATCGGCAAACCCGCCAATGGCGCTTGAGGATGGGACCGCGACAACCATCTCCTCTTGCCGGAGCGTTTCGCAGGCCAGTTCGACGGTGGCATCGTCGATCTCGGTCACAACGGCCGCGTCCAACTGGCCGTTTCTGACCTGATGACACAGGGTTTCCGAGAGGGCCGTTGTGGCGCTGAACGCGGCCTTCGGGGCCTGCTGTGCGGCAACCCGCAATAGCCTTGGCAGAATGCGGGCACTGGCTGACGGAACAAAGCCGATCCTGTAGGCCCCGGTCAGTTCGCTGGTCGACAGGCAGCGTGAGCGTAGCAGCGCGTAAGCTTCCACGATGGACCTTGCATCCTGCGCAACCCGTTTCCCCAGCGGCGTCAGCTTCGGCGGTCGGAACCTGCGGTCGAACAGCTCAGCCCCCAGCTCATCCTCCAACGACTTCATCTGCATGCTCACCGCAGACAGGGTCATGTTGCGAATGTCCGCCGTGCGGGAGAACGAGCTGTGCTGTGCCACAGCAACCAGCGTTTCGAGGGAAGATATCTGCATAACTTCAACAAACCTCAATTTATCCATCAAGTAAATTCGTTTGTGAAAGAGATGCTCAGTCTCACATAATAGTGAGAACACGAAAAGGACGGCTCAATGCTCGACCAAGGCACCAACAGCTATCAGGCAATTGCCCGCGACCTCGCCCCGGGCTTTGCAGATCGCGCCGGATATTGGGACGAGACTCGCATCTATTGCTGGGGCAATGTGCGCACCCTGACCGACGCAGGCCTGATGGGCATGACGATCCCGACAAAGTTCGGAGGGTTGGGCGCAAGCTATAGCGACGTGGTTCTGGTGGTCGAGGAAATCGCCAAAGCCTGCGCCCTGACCGCCCGGATCGTGGTCGAGGCCAACATGGGCGGCATCAGCGCAATCATGGCCTATGGCACCGACGCGCAGCGCGCCTATGTCGCCCCCATCGTTCTAGCGGGGGACAAACCGGCCATTTGCATATCGGAACCCGACGCCGGCAGCGCCGCGACCGAGATGCAGACAACCGCCCGGCGTGTTGGCGGCACATACCTCATCAACGGCACCAAACACTGGATCACCGGGGGCGGTGTCTCCAAGCTATACCTCATCTTCGCGCGCGTTCTGGATGAAGACGGAACCGAACAGGGCATAACCGGCTTTCTGGTGCATTATGACCCGAACAACGGGATCGCGCCCAAAGGGTTCGAGGTCGTGCGCCACGAACGCACCATGGGCCTGTGCGGCATGCCCGAGGCCGAGCTGCGGTTTACCGATCTGGAAGTGGATGCCCGCTTCATGCTTGGCCCCCCGTCCGGGATCGGGCGCGGCTTTGCCGACCTGATGACCGCCTATAACAGCCAGCGCGTCGGCGCAGGCACGGTCGCCATGGGCATCGCCGCTGGCGCGCTGGACCATGCCAAAAGATATCTGCGCCAGCGCCACCAGTTCGGCCGCCCCCTGCAGGAATTTCAGGGTCTGCAATGGATGTTCGCCGAGATGGATACAGCCGTCCATGCCTCACGCCTAATGCTGCACGAGGCGGCGAGGGCGCTTGGCCCAACCGGTTTTCCCGACATGTTGATGGCAGCGCGCGCCAAGGCCTTTGCCTCGGAACAAGCGGTGAAGGTCGTGAATGACGCGCTGCAGATGTTTGGGGCACGCGGCTACGGGGCGCAGGAACCGATTGAGCGCATGTACCGCGACGTGCGCATGTTCACCATCGGAGGCGGCACCGCCCAAGTCCTGAAAACGCAAGTCGCAGGCGCATTGCTGGGCATCAAAACACCCCAGACACGGGACGGCTACGCGAAACTGGCAGAGGAAACCCCAGCGGCTCGGTCTACGGGCTGAAACACACGCCTGCGACGACGGCGCGGCTTTAGCGCGGAGCAAGCCATTTAAACTGCAGTAACTTAAGGGATTTTTTACCAAATGGCGGACCGAGGAGGATTCGAACCCCCGACCCCTTGATTCGTAGTCAAGTACTCTATCCAGCTGAGCTATCGGTCCGCGTTGGTGAGGCGCTATGTAGACCCGGGATCAGGCACGTGCAAGCCGATTCTTCAAAAAATCTTCAAAAAGTCACGTCCCCGCGCGGCAGCCTTATTTCAAAGGTGGTTCCCTCGGGGCCAGTGTCTTTCAGCAGCAGATCGCCGCCATGCCCGCGGACAAGTTCCTGCGAGATTGCCAGCCCCAGACCAGAGCCGCCCTTGCGCACGCCACCCTGAAACGGGGTGAACAGGTTCTCGCGGGCTTTGGGGGGCAGGCCGGGGCCGGTGTCGCGAATTTCGATGCACCAGCTGTTGTCATACTCGCAACCCGCGATGGTAATTCGCCCGGGTTTACCCGAAGCCACCAGCGCCTGACGCGCATTGCGCACCAGGTTCATGATCACTCGGAACATCTGTTCCGGATCGGCGCGGGCCACCAGATCTTCGGGCAGGTCGTTTGCGATCTCGACGCAAGCATCGGCGAGGGCGAGCCGTTCATTGGCGGCCACGTCCTCGGCGATGTCGCGCAGGTGCACCATGGTCAGGGTCGGCGCAGGCTCCTCGGCGCGGCCGAAGGCCAGCGTGCTTTCGCACAGCGACACCGCCCGCGTGATCGAGTTGACCAGCTTGGGTGCCATACGGCGGACCAGCGGGTCGTCGCTTGCCTCGATCCTGTCGGTGAACAGTTGTGCCGAGGTCAGAATATTGCGCAGATCATGGCTAACCTTGGCCACCGCACCGCCCAATTGCGCCAGACGCTCCCGTTGCTTCAGGGCTTGGGTCAGATCTGTCTGCAGTTGCTGCAGGGCCTCTTCGGCCTCGCGCAGTTCGGTCACTTTGGAATTGGGCGAGATGATGCCCCGCGCATCCTCGGGCGCGCTGGCGTAGCGCTGCATATAGCCGACCACGCCTTTGATCGGCTTCACCAGAACAACGCGCACGGCCAGAAACAGGAAAAACGCCGTGATAATCGAGATCACGAAGGACAGGCCCAGAATTCGCAGGCCGTAATCGGTCATGGCCATGCGCAAGGGCATGCTGTCGGTGGTCACCTCGATCAGAAGGCCCGCGCTTTTGACTGGTTCGCCAATCACGCGGATCACCTCGTTCTCAGGCGTCAGCAGCCGGGAGATCGCGTCGCGGATCAGAACCCACGGGCCTGCATCGCGCAGGTCGTAGGTCTTGGTAATCTGCTCGGGGATGGGTGACGACAGCATCAACTGGCGCACTTCGTCGCGGCGCAGCACGACGTTATAGACACCCGCATTGGCCAGCAGCTCGGTCTCAAGATCGTCGGCCAGCATGTCGTCGGCCAATAGCGCCAATGAGGCGATCTGGGCGCGTTCCAGCCGGTTCAGCAGGAAATCCTCGCGAAAGCGCGCGATCGAGGGGACAAAGATCAGAATCTCGGCCAACATGACGAAGACCGTGGTCAGGATCAGAAATCGGCCTGACAGCGAGTTCACTCTGCTCTCCCTTTTCCAGTCAGGGTATCCAGCGCTGGACGAATCTGACCATTCGTTTAACCGTTTGATTCTCAAACAGCCTTGGCGAGAAATAAGCACCCGCGACGCGTTTGTTAAGCTCTCCGATCGTCGGATAGGGGGAAACCATCGCGGCGATCTGGCCCATCTTCAGGTTATTGGCCAGCGCCAGCGACCACAAGTTGATCAGTTCGCCCGCCTGATGACCCACGATTGTAGCCCCCACGGGTCGGCCTTTTACGACCATGACCTTAATGAAGCCTTTCGTTTTACGCTCGGATATCGCGCGGTCGTTGTGGTGGTAGTCAAACCGCGCGATTTCCATCCTGTCACCGTGCTGCGCACGAGCCTGCGCCTCGGTCAGGCCGACTTGGGCCAGTTCGGGGTCCGTGTAGGTGGCCCAGGGGATGTGGGCGGTTTTCGCCTTGGACGGCAGGCCAAACAGGGCCGAGCGGATGATGATCCCCGCGTGATAGCCTGCGACATGGGTGAATTGCAGGCCGCCCGCGACATCGCCAATAGCATAGACCTTGCGGTTCGTGGTGCGCAGTGTTTCATCGACCTTGATGCCGGTTCGGGTGGGCTCGATCCCAGCGGCCTCAAGGTTCAGCCGGTCGGTATTGGCCTTGCGCCCCGCCGCCAGCAGCAGATGCGTGCCCGCGTAAATCTGGCCGGTCTCGGTCACCACCTCGACCTTGCCGTCCGAGCCGTGAATCTGGGCGACCATGGCCTGTTCGTGGATCTCGACACCTTCGGCGCGCAGGGTGTCCAGAACAATCGCGGCGGCCTCGGGGTCATCCTTGCCCAGCGCCTGCATGCCTTCGATTACCGTCACTTTGCAGCCCAGCCGGATATGGGCCTGCGCCATCTCCATGCCAATGGGACCACCGCCGATGATCAGCAGATGTTCGGGTTTGTCGCGCAGATCAAAGATCGTCTCGTTGGTGTAGTAGGGCACCTGATCCAGACCGGGGATCGGCGGCACCAGAGGGGACGAACCGGTCGCAATCACCACGCGGCGCGCTGTGATCAGCGTGTCGCCCGCCTGCACCTGCGTTGGCGAGACAAAGCTGCCGTATTCCCGGATCACCTTGACGCCGAAGCCCTCGAAACGTTCCTGACTGTCCATCGGCTCGATCTGCGCGATGACATCCTGCACGTGGTCCTTGGCGGCGGCATAATCGACCTTGGGCACCACATCCGCCACGCCCAGCGCTGAGGCATGCGCCTGACCGTAAGCCGCCTTGCCGCTGGCGATCAGGGCCTTGGACGGAACGCAACCAAAGTTCAGGCAGTCGCCACCCATCTTGTGGCCTTCCAGCAGGACCACATCGGCGCCCATCTGACTGGCCCCGGCGGCAACCGACAGGCCTCCGGACCCGGCTCCGATCACCAGGATATCGGTTTTCAGTTCGGTCATGGATCAGCTGTCCTTTTTGCCGCGCAGGGCTTTGATCGCAATCGGCAGAGCGGCCAGAAGGCACAGGCCAAGGATGGGGCCGATCACGAACGGTTCCCACAGCAGCGAGACATCCGGCGTTTCGCCCCGGTCGAATACGCCGCCCAGACCGACGCCGATCCAGGTGTAGACGATCCCGCCGGGAATGATGCCCAGCGCCGTGGTCAACAGGAAGTTGCGGAACTTTACGCCCACCAGCGCAGGCACCAGATTGGCCACGAAGAACGGCACGACAGGCACGAGACGCAGCAGGAACAGCACTGAAATCTCGTTTTCGCGCAGGCCGTCTTTCAGCTTTTTGACCGTGCCTTCCGAGGATTCCAGCCGCGCGGTCAGCGACTCGCCCAATCCCCAGCGTGCCGCCAGAAAGATCGCCGATGCGCCAATAGTGGCGGCGACAACGTTAAAGACAGTGCCAGCGAACAGGCCGAACAGGAACCCTCCGGTCATCGAGGCGACGGCCGCGCCGGGCAGGGAAAAGGCCACGATCACGATGTAAATACCGACAAAAGCCGCCGCCATCGCCCAGTAATGTCCGTCGCGCCAGGCCAAAAGCGCCTCGCGGTTGTCGCGCAGGGTCTCGAAGGTCAGGTAATCCCCAAGGGTGAAGAACCCGACGGCGGCGACCGTCAGGATAATCAGCAAGGGAATATGGCGCGCAATCCCGCTGCGCGGCGCCTGGGTGGTATCGCTCATGTCGCCGTCCGGCTTTGTCAGTTTCATCTCCACCACAAGATGCGCCGCCTGGGCATCAAGCAACAGAGGCTTCACGCGGCCTTGATCCATGTGTCGGTTAATGTGAGCGTTTCCGTGTGGAACACACCGATTCTGAAATCTTTTGGCCCGCCCGGTTACAGAATTGTTGCAAATAGCGACAAAACCCCCACCTAGGGGTTTGACTTACCCTGCCCTTAGCAGTAGAGGACGGGCTTCGAACACTAGGGCCAGGCGAATCCGCGCCGCACCCCACCGCTATAGATTGGAGACGGAGCGATGAAACGCACCTATCAGCCTTCGAACCTGGTTCGCAAACGCCGCCACGGTTTCCGCGCGCGCATGGCCACCAAGGCCGGCCGCAAAATCCTGAACGCGCGCCGCGCACGTGGCCGCAAGTCGCTGAGCGCATAAGCCTCTCGACCTTTCAGGTTATGAACATGACGCCGCCGGAGGCCCCTGAGGATGGTAACAACCAGCCGAGGGTGACGCCCCCGGCGGCGTCCGTTTGTTCGCGTGACACTCTGACCGTTCTGCAGAAACGGTCAGATTTTCTGAAAGCTGCGCGGGCGCGCAGGCAGGGCACATCCTCGATGATGGTACAGGCCCGCAAACGTGCGCCCGATGAAACCCCCGGTATTCGGGTGGGGTTCACCTGTTCCAAGAAAGTCGGCAACGCAGTCGCCCGCAACCGCGCTAAACGCCGGCTGCGCGAGGCCGCGCGGGCCGTTCTGCCTGCGCACGGGCTGGACGGATGGGATTACGTTCTGATCGGACGGGCCGAGGTGACCGACGCCCGCCCGTTTGACGCCTTGCTGGACGATCTGAAATACGCGCTGCGCAAGCTGCACGACACCGGGAAATGACGCTGTTTGCCCATATCCTCGCGCTGCCCGTCCGGGCCTATCGGCTGATCTTCAGCCCCTGGGTCGGGTTCAATTGCCGCTACCAGCCCACATGTTCCGCCTATGCGCTGGAGGCGCTGGAGAAACACGGCCCCATCAAAGGCGCGTGGCTCGCCGCCCGCCGCATCGGGCGCTGCCACCCCTGGGGCGGGGATGGCTATGATCCGGTGCCGGATCGCAAGGACTGAGACGCCTCAGACCAGCGCCAGATTGCCGCGATCCGTGCGCGCCCGGGTCGGAATGACCTCACGGTCCAGCTTGCCCATGAAGGTGTGAAACAGGTCTTCGTAGAACCTCGGCGCGTCGAAATACCAGCTATGCGAGGCGGATTTCCCGTCCGGATAGCTGTCTTTGGTCTTCTTGTAGAACGCGCCGCAATACAGGTTCACCGCCTTGTCCGCCCGATCCTCGGGCAAACCGACCCGCCCGGCCCGGCGTGAGACACCGATACGTTTGATTTCCGAGACCGACAGCGCCTCGTCAAACGGGCTGTAGTAACAGGTCAACCGTGCGCTGCGACGCAACAGGGATGAGGTTTTGGGGTTTCCGTCCCGGAAGGATTTCGACGACACATCCGCCGCCACAAAAGCCACCTGACTGGTTGTCCAACTGGTCTGGGCCGTGGCGTGGTCGTCATCGGCATAATCCATCGCCTCGCGCACCAGATAGGTGCCCATGGAATGCGCCAGAACGTGAATGTTGTACCGACAATCCGCCGTCTGCATGCGCGACAACCGGTTGATACCGTGCACAAACAGCTTGTCCGCCGACCGCCGCGCCTCGGCCCGGTCCGAATTGTAACCCAGAACCGACCCGTCGCTGGGCCAGTCATAGCTGATAACGACGCCCTTGAATCCGTGCGCCTCAAGCCCTTTGCGGATTTTGCGGTGACGTTCCAGCATCTCGAACTGTTCGGTATTGAAGCCATGCACAAACACGACGATATGGCCCTTGCCCTCGTCGGTCGCCCCCGCCGCGGCCTGGACGTCGCGCAGCCAGTCCGAGACCCGGACCTCATGTTTTCGCGCAGGCTGTTTCGCGGTGCCGGGGATCGCCAGATACCGCGCAGCCCCCAGTTTGTTCGAGTAGTGATCGCCCTTGCGGGCACGGACGGAAAAGAAATAGTCCATGAATTCGCTCCTGCCTGAAATGCTGGCTTCCTACCACATCCGGCGCACATCCCCAAACCGGCTGCGTTCAGCCTTGCCCGGGCGCATTGCTCGGTGTACGCACGGGCCCATGTTTGATGACGCAGACGATATCCACCCGCTGTTCGCCGGCGCGCCCTCGACCACCGAGTTCAAGAAGCTGCGCAAGCGCATCGTGCGCCAGACCCGCGAAGCCATCGAGCACTACGGGATGATCGAACGCGGTGAAGGGAAGCCCCCCCGCTGGCTGGTCTGCCTGTCGGGCGGCAAGGATAGCTATACCCTGCTGGCCGTTCTGCATGAGCTGAAATGGCGCGGCCTGCTGCCGGTCGATCTGCTGGCCTGCAATCTGGATCAGGGTCAGCCCGGCTTTCCTGCCACCGTCCTGCCCGAGTTCCTCGAACGCATGGGCGTGCCCCATCGCATCGAATATCAGGACACCTATTCAGTGGTTATGGATAAGGTCCCGCAGGGCCGTACCTATTGCGCGCTCTGCTCGCGCCTGCGGCGGGGCAACCTGTACCGTATTGCGCGAGAAGAGGGCTGTTCGGCGGTCGTGCTGGGCCATCACCGCGACGATATCCTCGAGACGTTTTTCATGAACCTGTTCCACGGCGGGCGTCTGGCGACCATGCCGCCCAAACTGGTGAACGAAGAAGGCGATCTGTTCGTCTATCGCCCGCTGGCCCATGTGGCCGAGGCCGATTGCGAGAAATTTGCCAACGCGATGAACTATCCCATCATCCCCTGCGATCTCTGCGGCAGTCAGGACGGATTGCAGCGCCAGCAGGTGAAACAGATTCTCGACCAGTGGGAAAAGAACAGCCCCGGACGGCGGCAGGTCATGTTCCGCGCGCTGACAAATGCGCGGCCATCGCATCTGCTGGACCCGAAACTGTTCGATTTCGCCAATCTTGCGCTGAAATCCGGTGAAATCGACGAAAATTCAGAAGAAATTCCGCGCTTGCGTTAACGACTGACTCAGAGAGGTTTCCTAGGGTCTGCCTTGTGCGATGTCAGCCAAGGCCCGGAAACTGATGCGAAATTCCCTATTTTTTCGACGATTGGTTCGATCCCTCTCAGGTGTGTTCGACAGCCCTTCCGCGCTGGCCTTTGTGCCCGCGATCAGCCTCGGGGCATTCTGGATAGGCGGGGAACGGGCGCTGGTGGCGGTCGCGCTGGGGCTGCCGCTGATATGGGCGGGTTCCGGCATAGCGGGGTCCCGGCCCAGGGCAAACGGTCGCGAATCATCGGGCGGGCTGCTGCCAAATGATGGCTTTGACGCTGCCCTTGGTGATGTGTTCTCGGCTGCCAATCGCAGCGGCGACGCCTCGGCCTGTATCGCGCTGGCGCTGGACAGCCACAGCCAGATCGTTGATCTGCACGGTCAGGCCGCCGCCGAGCATATCAATCAGCAGGTTTGCGCCCGCGTCCTTTCGGTGATCCGAACCGGGGATTTCGTGACCCGGCTGGACGGGCACAGGATCCTGATCGGTCTCAGCCCTGCGCAGCATCTGGATCTTGAGACCTGCATCCAGTTGACCGGGCGCATCCAGTCCGCAATCGAAACCCCGGTGATGCTGAACGAAGCGGGCGTGTACCTGTCCTGCTCAATCGGGTTCTGCCTCAGCACCAACGCCACGGACGGCACGGCCAGCGACTGGAAAGAAGCCGCATTCAGCGCGTTGTTTGAGGCGCAGCAAAATGGCCCCTCGACCATTCGGGCCTACTCCGCCGAGATCAGCCGCCGGTCGAAAATCAGGACCAACTTGCGCAAGGAATTTGACTCCGCGTTGAACAACGGGGAAATCCGCCCTTGGTTCCAGCCGCAGATCTCGACCGATACAGGGCAAGTGACGGGTTTTGAGGCGCTGGCCCGCTGGGAACATCCCAGCAAGGGCGTCCTCGGGCCGCATCTGTTCCTGCCCTTTGCCGAGCAGGCCGGGCTGATGGAGCGGTTTGGCCAGGCCATCCGCGAACATGCCTTTGCCGCCATGCGCGACTGGGACCGCGCCGGAATGATCGTGCCTCGGATCGGGATCAATTTCTCGTCGGACGAGTTGCGCGATCCCAGCCTGATTGACCGCCTGAAATGGGAGCTGGATCAATTCGACCTGACCCCGGACCGGCTGGCAGTTGAGGTGTTGGAGACCGTGTTCTCGCACCGTCCCGACGACGTGATCACCCGCAACGTCTCGGGTCTGGCGGCCTTGGGATGTTGCATTGATCTGGACGATTTCGGAACCGGCCACGCGTCAATTGCGTCGATCAAACGGTTCAAGGTGTGCCGGATCAAAATCGACCGCTCTTTCGTCACCAAGTCCGATCAGGACCCCAGCCAGCAGCAGTTGGCCAGCGCCATTCTGACCATGGCCGACAAGCTGAATCTTGAGACCCTGGCCGAGGGGGTCGAGACATCAGGCGAACACGCCTTGATGGCCCAGTTGGGCTGCAACCATGTTCAGGGCTTCGGGATCGGCAAACCCATGCCCGTCGAAAAAACCGTCGACTGGATCACCGCCCATCGCAATAAAATCGGGGGCGTCCCCAAAATCGGTCGACAAACCGGGTAGCGGGACGGAATTGCATCACGGAAAGCCTGTGCAAGGCGAATTTACCGGCGATTCCGCTTGACCTTTGGGCCAGCACTCTGTTGAACCCTGCGGGTGTCTTTCACTGCTCAAGGTGGCTGTCCCAGATGGACGATCAGAACAAGAATCTCATCCTCGCAACCGCGCTCAGCTTCATGGTGATCCTGGTTTGGTTCGTCCTGTTCCCTCCGCCGGAACCGGCACCCACAACCGAACAGGCCGAGATCGCTGCTGTCGAGGACACCGATGTTCAGACGCCCAGCGCCTCGGGAACCGGCACTTTGGGCGAGGCAACGACTGCCGCGGAAGAAACCCTGCCCGAAGAACAGGCCCCGCGTGTGCAGATCGACACGCCGCGCCTGAAAGGCAGCCTGTCGCTGTCGGGCGGCCGCATCGACGAGCTGTTCCTGAAAGATTACAAGGTTTCCATTGATGAAGGCGCGCCCATCGTTGAGCTGCTTGCGCCGGTGGGCTCTGAATCCGCTTATTACGCCCTTTACGGCTGGGCCCCCGGTGCCGGGCTGGAAGGCGCAGATGTGCCCGGCCCCAACACCCTGTGGACCCTGGAGCAGGGTAAAGCGTTGGGCGTGGACAGCCCCATCACCCTGCTTTGGGATAACGGCAACGGCCTGACCTTCCGCCGCACGATTTCGGTGGACGCGGATTATATGTTCTCGGTCACGCAATCCGTTGAAAACGGCACACAGGCCGAAGTTGGGATGGCACCGTATGGCATTCTCGCCCGCCATGGGATCGGCGAGGATGGCGATCTGCCCGGTCTGAAAAACTTCTTCATTCTGCACGAGGGCGTGATCGGCATGGCCGACGGTACCCTGTCCGAGGTCGACTACGGCGACGTGCGCGATTTCGACATCGACCCGAACGAACGAGCCCAGGCCGAAGTGTATCAAGTCAAGCAGGACGGTTGGATCGGCTTCACCGATCACTACTGGATGACCACGCTGATCCCCGAACCGGGCTCGGCCTTCAAGGCGGCGGCCAAATACGACTCGCGCCGCAAAATCTACCAGACCGAAACCGTTCTGCCGACGCTGACCGTCGCCCCCGGCGCTACGGAAGAGGTCACGACACGCCTGTTTGCCGGTGCCAAAGAATGGGAGACCATTCGCGAATACCAGAAGGAAGGCGTGCAGAAATTCATCGACAGCATCGACTGGGGCTGGTTCTTCTTCCTGACCAAGCCGATCTTCTGGCTGCTGCACAACATCAACGCCCTGATCGGCAACATGGGCTGGTCGATCATCGGCCTGACCCTGATCATCAAGGCAATCCTGTTCCCGCTGGCGTTCAAATCCTACGTCTCGATGGCGAAGATGAAGGAACTGCAACCGCAGATGGAGGCCCTGAAAGAGGCCGCTGGCGACGACCGTCAGAAGATGCAGCAGGGCATGATGGAACTGTACAAGAAGGAAAAGGTGAACCCCGCCGCGGGCTGTTTGCCGATCCTGATGCAGATTCCGATCTTCTTCTCGCTGTATAAGGTGATCTTCGTCACCATCGAACTGCGTCAGGCCCCGTGGTTTGGCCCGTTCCAGGACCTGAGTGCGCCCGACCCGACCTCAATCTTCAACTTCTTCGGCTTGTTGCCCTGGGCAGCCCCGCAGCCCGAAAGCTTCATGGCGCTGATCTTCATCGGAATCCTGCCGTTGCTCTTGGGTATCTCGATGTGGCTGCAGCAAAAGCTGAACCCGGCGCCAACTGATCCGACGCAGGCGATGATCTTTGCCTGGATGCCGTGGGTCTTCATGTTCATGCTGGGTGGTTTTGCCAGCGGTCTGGTGGTGTACTGGATTGCGAACAACACGATCACCTTCACCCAGCAATACCTGATCATGCGCAGTCAGGGCTATACGCCTGATGTGTTCGGCAACATTAAGTCGGGCTTCAAGAAAACGCCAAAGACGGATGACAAATGAGCGGCGCGGTCACCAGCCTGTGGCGGCACCCGATCAAAAGCCACGGGCGTGAAAGCCTTGATCACGTCACTATGACCCCCGGGCAGACCATGCCCGGGGATCGTGTTTGGGCCGTCGCGCATGAGGCTTCGAAAGCCGATGGCTCGGAATGGGTGCCATGCGCCAATTTCAGCCGGGGGGCCAAGGCACCCCAGCTGATGGCAATCTCGGCGCAGTTGCAGGGCGATACGGTGACGCTGCGCCACCCCGACCGCCCCGATCTGAGTTTTGAGCCGGACACCCAGCAGGACACGTTTCTGGATTGGGTCGAACCCTTGATGCCTGCCGATCGCGCGGCCTCGGCCCGCATCGTCCGCGTCCCCGGACGGGGTATGACGGACAGCGATTTCCCTTCGATCAGCCTGTGTAACATGGCCTCACACCGGGCAGTGGAACAGAAGCTGGGCCACGATCTGTCCATTGTACGCTGGCGCGGTAATATCTGGTTCGACGGCCTGCCGCTTTGGGAAGAGTTCGACTGGCTGGGCCGCGATATCCGCATCGGAGAGGCCGTGTTCCGCGTCCGCGAACGCATCACGCGCTGTCTGGCGACCACCGCCAACCCCGATACCGGCGAACGCGATGCCGATACGCTGGGAGCGTTAAAAAGCTGGGATCATCAGGATTTCGGTGTCTATGCCGAAGTGCTGGAGGGCGGCTTGGTCCGGACCGGCGACAAGGTGCAGATGCTATGAACGCGCTCCCCTTCCCCTTGGCCGAAACCCCCGATGAGTTTGCGGCGGAAACCGGCCGCAAGCTGTTTGCAGGCGAATCCGAGTTCGTCAAAGGCGTCGTGGCCATGGACGGGTTACCCGCCCCCGACCGGTTAGAGGTCTGCTTTGCGGGCCGCTCGAACGTGGGTAAATCCAGCCTGATCAACGCGCTGACCGGCACCAAGGGGCTGGCGCGCGCCTCAAACACGCCGGGCCGCACGCAAGAGATCAACTTTTTCACGCAAGGTCCAGAACTCTATCTGGTCGACCTGCCCGGCTATGGCTACGCCAATGCGCCGGTGAAGGTGGTTGAGAAATGGCAGCGGCTGCTGAAACAGTATCTGAGCGGGCGTCAGACCCTGCGGCGGGCCTTTGTTCTGATTGATTCACGCCACGGGGTGAAACCGGTGGATGATGAGATCATGAAACTGCTGGACACCAGCGCCGTGACCTTTCAATGCGTGATGACCAAGGCCGACAAGGTGAAAGCAAAGGACCGCGCGAAAGTGCTGGATCAGGTGCGCGGCGCGTTGTCCAAACACCCGGCGGCCTTCCCCGAGATCGTGCTGACCTCATCCGAGAAAGGCGACGGCATTCCGATCTTGCGCTCAATAATCGCGCATCTGGAATAGTCACGCCAGTTCCGGTTCTCATTAATAAGACTGATCGCCAATGTCCCAAGAGCGCCGAAGGCTAGGCAGGGCATCGGCGATTCTATGTAAACCGGAACTGCTTTAGGCCCTTGGCAGTGCCGCGCAAAGGTCCTAACACGGACTGTCAGAGGGACCTTAGCCATGAAGACACGAGACATGAACCGGGACTGGATCGCCACCGCCGCAACCCTGAACAGCGCCCTGCCCTATCTGCAGCGCTATGACGGCGCGATTGTCGTCATCAAGCTGGGCGGCCACGCCATGGGCAGCGATGAGGCGATGGACAGTTTCGCACGCGACGTGGTGCTGATGCGTCAGGTCGGCGTGAACCCGGTGGTCGTGCATGGCGGCGGGCCGATGATCAACGCGATGCTGGACAAGCTGCAGATTCAATCCGAGTTCGTGAACGGCAAGCGCGTCACCGACAAGGCGACCGTCGAGGTGGTCGAGATGGTGCTGTCGGGCCTTGTGAACAAGCGCATCGTGCAGGCGATCAACCAGCAGGGCGGCACGGCGGTCGGGCTGTCGGGCAAGGATGCCAATCTGATGACCTGCGATCAGGCCGACCCATCGCTGGGCTTCGTGGGTTCGCCCTCGGAGATGAACCCCAAGGTTCTGCACAACCTGTTCGCCCACGACGTTATTCCGGTGATCGCCCCTCTGGGTGCGGGCCGGGACGGTGAGACCTTCAATATCAACGGCGATACAGCTGCCGGGGCCATTGCCTCGGCGCTGAAGGCGGATCGCCTGTTGCTGCTGACCGATGTCTCGGGCGTCAAGAATGCAGCCGGTGAGGTTGTGACCGAGCTGAAAGCCGGTCAGATCCGTGAGATGACGATGGACGGCACCATTGCGGGCGGCATGATCCCCAAGACCGAAACGGCGCTGGACGCATTGCACAGCGGCGTGCGCGCCGTGGTCATTCTGGACGGGCGCGCGCCGAACGCGGTTCTGCTGGAGCTGTTCACCGAACACGGCGCGGGTTCGCTGATCCGGCCCGACTGACCCGATCTGCGGAGGAGAGATGACCGGACATCCCCCACCCTCCTCTTACATGGCGGCAATCAGCTATGGCTGGGTGGGGCGCGTTGCGCATCAGGCGGGTCTGATCGTCATGGGCGCGACCCATCCACGTATCAGCGGTGCCAAAGGACTGGACGGGGGGACCCTCGTCCTTCTGGGCGCGGGGTCGGCGTTTTGGCCCGTTCTGAAAGACTCGCCCGAATGGCAGCGCCCCGACCCGGTGGACCGCTGGTCCAGCCGTGTTATTGGCGGCATGGCGCAGAGGCTGGGTGCGCAGGCCCATTTCCCCTTTGGCGGACCGCCTTACGCCCCGTTCATCGACTGGGCGCTGAAATCCGGGCGCACCTTCAGCAGCCCGGTCGGCGCATTGGTGCATGACACGGTCGGCATGATGATCTCGTACCGCGGCGCGCTGCACTTTGCGCAAGAGTTCGACATCCCCGAAATCAACGCCCCATCGCCCTGCACAGGCTGCCCAGCCCCCTGCACGACAGCCTGCCCGGTTGGGGCGCTGAATGCCGAGGCTTTTTACAGCGTCGACGCCTGCCACGACCATCTGAACACGCCCGAGGGGCAAAGCTGCATGACTGGCGGTTGCCTGGCCCGGCTGGCCTGCCCGCTCAGCGCCGGGGCGGGCCGCGATCCGGAACAATCCGCCCACCATATGAAAGCGTTCCACCCGACATGACCCGCACACTGATCCTGACCCGCCATGCAAAATCCAGCTGGGACGCGCCGGTTGCCAGCGACCATGACCGCCCGCTGAACAAGCGCGGGCGCAAGTCGGCCCCGGCCATCGGTGCGTGGCTCAAACAAAACGGCTGGCTGCCCGATGAGGTCATCAGTTCCACCTCTGCCCGGACGCGCGAGACATGGGACAGGATGGGCCTGCAGGCCGCCACGGTCGGCTTCACCCGCAACCTGTACCACGCCGGACCGGACGAGATGCTGGCCGTTCTGTCCGGCGCGACCGGGGAAACGGTGCTGATGCTGGGGCACAATCCCGGAATCGCAGCTTTCGCACAGCACATTGTGCGGCAAGGCCCCGATCACACCAGATTCTACGACTACCCCACCTGCGCCACGACGGTGATCCGTTTCGACATCGCGAATTGGGCGGAGGTGACATGGCACAGCGGGACAGTGTTGGGTTTCACCATCCCGCGTGAGTTGCTGGCATAGAAAAAGGCGAGGCCAAGGCCCCGCCTTCCCTCGATCTCAATCGGATCAGTGGCCCAGAATCTGGCTCAGGAACAGCTTGGTCCGCTCGCTTTGCGGGTTGTTGAAGAACTCTTCCGGTTCGTTCTGCTCCACGATCTGGCCGGCATCCATAAAGATAACGCGGTTGGCGACCTGACGGGCAAAGCCCATCTCGTGGGTCACGCACAGCATGGTCATGCCTTCCTCGGCCAGTTCGATCATGGTGTCCAGCACCTCTTTGATCATCTCAGGGTCCAGGGCCGATGTCGGTTCATCGAACAGCATGATGCGCGGCATCATGCACAGCGAACGGGCAATCGCCACACGCTGCTGCTGACCGCCAGACAGCATGCCAGGGTATTTGTCCGCCTGTTCTGGGATTTTCACCTTTTCCAGGAAATGCATCGCGCGCTCTTCGGCCTCTTTCTTGGGCGTTTTGCGCACCCAGATCGGGGCCAACGTGCAGTTTTCCAGAATGGTCAGGTGCGGGAACAGGTTGAAGTGCTGGAACACCATGCCAACCTCGGACCGAATCTTGTCGATGTTCTTGAGGTCATTCGACAGCTCAATCCCATCGACGACAATCGTGCCCTGCTGGTGTTCCTCCAGCGCGTTCAGGCAGCGGATCAGGGTGGATTTCCCCGAGCCCGACGGGCCTGCAATAACGATCCGCTCGCCCTGATTGACGGTCAGATTGATGTCGCGCAGCACGTGGAACGAGCCGTACCACTTGTTCATGCCGTTGATTTCGATGGCGACCTCGTCGCTCACCTGCATTTTTGAGCGGTCGATTTCGCGTTCTACTGCAAGTTCAGACATGTGTTGAACTCCTTAACGATGATCTGTGGCAAGGCGACGCTCGAGCCACTGAGAATATTGAGAGATGCCGTAGCAGACGACGAAGAACAGAAGCGCGGCAAAGCCAAAAAGCTCCCAGTAAATGCCTTGCCACTCGGTCGACGCCAGGATGGGACCCCGGATCATACCCACCAGATCGAACATCGAAATGACCGAAACCAGTGTGGTGTCCTTGAACAGGCCAACGGCCACGTTCACAATCCCGGGGATCGAGATCTTCAGAGCCTGCGGCAGGATGATCAGACGCATGGCCTGCGGGTAATCCAAACCCAGACTGTCTGCTGCCTCGTACTGCCCGCGCGGAAGCGCTGCCAGACCGCCGCGGATCACCTCGGCGATATAGGCGGCCGAGAACATGGTGATCATGATCACGACGCGCAGGAACAGGTCGACCGTGCTGTCAGGCGGGAAGAAATAGGCCAGCATCACCGAAGCCACGAACAGCAGCGTGATCAGAGGCACGCCACGGATGAATTCGATGAAGATGACGCAGACCCACTTGATCAGCGGCATGCTGGACTGACGACCCAGCGCCAGCGCGATACCCAGCGGCACCGACAGCGACACACAAGTCACACCCAGCATCATGTTCAGCATGAAACCGCCCAGGTCACGGCTGGGAACGTAAGTCAACCAGGCGTTTTCTGACGCGCCTTCAGGGATCAGTGCCGCGCCTACATTCCAGATTATCAGTGCAATGACGATGGCACCAAAGAACCCGGCGGCAAAGCTGTTCTTACCCAGTTTCTGGAACACCGCACCCGCAGCGATACAGCCCACCAGCGCAACCAATGGCGCAAGGATGGTACCGCCCCAGATCAGCCAGAAGGCGATGAACGGGTAAAGCGCGGTAAAGATCAGCAGCTTGCGCGGTAGATCGAAGAACAGCACAGGGGCAAAGGCCACCAACATCAGCACAAAGGCCAGATTCGGGCGCCAATATTCCTCGGACGGGTATTTGAAGCCATAGATCAGTTGCGGCCAACGCTCGGTCAGAACGGCGAAACAGGCCCCCGTCTTACCTGCCAGAATCTCGCGACATTCCGCCAGCGAGTTCGCATTCCAAACTCCATTCAAAATCCACGGTAGCGTGTTTTTCAGAATGAGGTAGATCAGGATCAGCGAGATCACCGTCAGGATCGTGTTGGCTACGCCCGAGAACAAGTTCTCGCGCATCCACTTGACCACACCGACCTCGTTTGCCGGGGGCGGTGAAGGGGGGATTGTGCCTTCTGCCACGAAGGCGATCGAATTCGTCGTTTGATCACTCATGGCTCAGCGCTCCTTCAACTTGACGGACGCGTTGTAGATGTTCATCACCATCGAAATCAGCAGCGAGGCCGTCAGGTAGAACAGCATCAGCAGCAGAACACACTCAATCGCGCGACCGGTCTGGTTCAGCGTGATACCACCCAATGTTGCGGTGATATCGGCATAGCCAACGGCAATCGCCAGCGACGAGTTCTTAGTGATGTTCAGGTACTGCGAGATCAGCGGCGGGATGATCACCCGCAGTGCTTGTGGCAGGATCACAAGGTTCATAATCCGTCCGGGACGTAGACCCAGCGCTGCGGCGGCCTCGGTCTGACCCTTGTTGATCGCCTGAATCCCCGCGCGTACGTTTTCAGCAATGAAGGCACCAGTGTAGATCGACAGGGCGAACCACAATGCGATTAGTGGTGCACCGATTTGAAGACCCCCTCGCAGGTTAAAACGGTTTGCCAAAGGATCAGGCAGGTTCCATGACAGTCCCAACGAAAACAGAACAACGATCAGCGGCAAGATCCAAATCGCGGCGTTTACTAATAGGGTATTTGGCCTGACGCCTGTTTCCTCTTGCTTAATCTGAGCGTTTTTATTCACAAATCGCGTAGAGAAATAGGACGCGACCAACACTGCAATTACAAGCAACCAGTTCGCAACGCCGCCAAAACCGCCTGTAAAGTATGGAAGCGGTACGTAAATTCCGCGGTTGGTAAAGGCAAAGAGTCCGAGCACCATTCCACGCTCGGCATCCTCACCCAAATAGGCCCTTGGTGCGGGCATCGCAGCGGTGATGATGAAGAAGATGATAAGAATCCAGATCAGAACCGGAATATTCCGGAAGATCTCGACATAAAACGCCATCAGCTTTGAGATTAGCCAGTTGTTGGACAAGCGTAGAACGCCGGCGATCACGCCAAACACGGTTGCTGTGATACAGGCCAAAAAGGCCACCAGCAGAGTGTTCAGAATGCCGACAACAGCCGCACGTCCATGCGAGGATTGGCTGTCATACTCAATGAGGCGTTGGTTGATATCGTAACCGGACGGATCGCCCAGGAACGAATAGGAAATGTTAAGGCCAGCGGCCCTGAGGTTCTGGATCAGGTTGTTGCCCAGATACCAGATACTAAGCGCAATAACGATTGCCGCAATCACCTGAAATGTCATCGAGCGATAGCGGGTATCGTTTATGAGCATCGACAACCGAAAATCAGCTTTCGGCGGGTCTGTCATAGTCGACATATTTTGGAATCCCCGTAGCCTGTGGACTGCTTTACCCCGGCGAGGTTGTCCCCGCTCTGCACCCGTCCACAGCAGTTATTAGTGAAGAGGGCGCAGGTTGCCCCGCGCCCTCTCCGGTGGATGTCTTAGCGGAACGGCGGCGAGTACAGCAGGCCGCCATCGGTCCACTGCGCGTTCAGGCCGCGTGCCAGACCGATCGGGGTTTCTTCACCGATATTCGTGGCAAACACTTCGCCGTAGTTGCCACCCGCTTTGATCGCCTTGGCAGCCCAGTCGGCATCCAGACCCAGCATCTCGCCCAGCGTACCTTCGGTACCCAGCAGGCGGTTCACTTCCGGGTTGTCGGTGCCCGACTTCAGCTCGTCGATATTCGCCGAGGTCACACCCAGCTCTTCAGCCGAGATCAGCGCGTTCAGGGTCCAGCGGACAACATCGCCCCACTCGTGATCGCCGTGACGGACCAGCGGGCCCAGCGGCTCTTTCGAGATGATTTCAGGCAGCAGGACGTGATCACCGGGGTTTTCGAACGTGGCGCGGGTTGCGGCCAGGCCCGAAGCGTCGGTGGTGTAAACGTCACATGCGCCAGCCAGATACTGCTGCTGCGCTTCGGCGTTGGTTTCGATCGGAACCGGCTCGTAGCTGATGTTGTTGGCACGGAAGAAATCGGCCAGGTTCAGCTCGGTGGTGGTGCCGGTCTGGATGCAGACGGTTGCGCCGTCCAGTTCCTTGGCCGAGCTGACGCCCAGAGCCTTGGGAACCATGAAACCCTGACCGTCATAATAGTTGACGCCCACGAATTCGAACTTCAGGTCTACGTCGCGGCTGAAGGTCCAGGTGGTGTTCCGGGCCAGCATGTCGATCTCACCCGAAGCCAGCGCGGTAAAGCGTGTTTTGCCGGTGGTGGGCACAAACTCTACCGCATTCGCGTCACCCAGAACGGCAGCGGCCACGGCGCGGCACAGATCTACGTCAAAGCCTTGCCATTCACCATTTGCGTCAGGTGCAGCAAAGCCGACCAGACCGGTGGTCACACCGCAGTTCAGCGTACCCCGTGCCTTGACGTCGTCCACAGTACCCGCCACGGCTGCGCCAGCGGCCAGACCGGCAACTGTTGCCGCGCCCAAGATTACGGATTTTTTCATTTTTACCTCTTCCTGATTTTCCGCCCTCACAAAGGAACGGTTCTACCCGGCGATTTAACGCCGGAAAGGTTTCCCCAAAGGTGTCTCCCCTTTAGTGGGCTTGAGTTTGGGCGCATTCATAAACAAACGTCAAGGGCCGGATCAGAGAAAACGATGGGTCCGGCCAACAGGTTTTGGCAGGCCGGTCCCAATTTCTGGGGTAAAGGATCAGACAGATACGTCGAAGAAGCGTTTGGCGTGCAAAAAAGCGGCTTTCTTTGTTTCCGCTGCCGAATGGGCCTCGTCGTCATGGCCCCATTGTTCGATCTGCCAGCGTTCGTCCAGCCGCGAAATTTCCCAGATGACCTCGGCTTCGCGCCAGTTCATCGCTGCTGCAAAGCCCAGAACCAGCGAGCCCGAAAGGCTGACAAGATCGTGGAAGGCAGCCAGTTGGAAGGCATCCATCGCGTGCACCCGGCGGCGCAGCGCGATCAGGGCCTCCTGTGGCTGCGGCTGGTGCAACACCCCGGCGACCGGCAACAGCCGGGCGGAAAGCACCTCGGCCGCCCAGTCCAGCGCCGGGTCCCATTCATCGGTCTGTCGGTTCCGCAATTCCTGCGGATGGGTCGCGCGATAGCACAGCAAATCCGAATCGCCATAGTCAGCCAGCATGTCGGCCACCTCGGCATGCTGTATCCGTACCTTGTCGATCGCCGCATTGGCCGAGCGGGTAAATGGCATCGAGGCCGGGTCGACCTCGGTCTCCTGAGCGTCCCATTCGGCGGCCACAGCCTCGGCCATGGCGCGGGTCGGCAGGATCAGCGCGGCCTTGGCGGGGGTTTTGACCCGGCGTCCGTCCAATTCGACGGTAAAGCCGCACTCTGCCTCAACAACGGCGCTGGTTTTCCAGAAGCGTTTCGGTTTCCAGTCGCTCATGTCGTCAGGTCCAGAGGTTTGCCAGCGCACCGGGCAACTGGTCGAACGTTTCAATCATACAGGTGGCCGAGGTCAGGGCCGTCGGGTCGTGATAGCCCCAGGACACACCGATCCCCCGCACCCCGGCAGCGGCGGCCATATCCATGTCGTAGCTGGTATCGCCGATCATCACCGCATTTGCGGCCTCGACCCCGGTTTCCGCCAATGCGGCTTCCACCATCGAAGGATGCGGTTTCGACGGGTGATGATCCGCAACCTGCCGGGTGACGAAGTAGCGCTCCAGCCCATGCGCCTCGATCAATGCGTCCAGTCCGCGCTGGGATTTGCCGGTGGCAACGCCCAGCAGGATTTCGGGGACAGCGTGTAAGGTTTCGATGGCCTCGCGCGCGCCGGGATAAAGCGGTGAGCTGCCAGCGCCCAGTTCCAACCGGTAGGCATGGAAGGCCTCTTTGTAGCCTTCGACCAATCGCGCCTGCACCGCAGCAGAGTGTTCCGGCGCAAGCCGTGCAATGGCCTGTGGCAGGGACAGCCCCACAATCGACAGGATCGCGTCACGAGACGGTGCCTCGACCGAGGACGCCTGAAAGCTGGTTGTCATGCAATGGACGATGCTGCCCTGACTGTCGACCAGCGTGCCATCGACGTCGAACAGGACCAGCCGCAAAGGTTCGCTCATTGCAGGTCCTCGAACGGGTCGTCTGCGGCCAGATCCTCGGTCCAGCCGAAGGTGTCCCAACTGTGTTTCATATGCTCGGGCAAGGGCGCGACCACGGTGACGGATTTGCGCGTCATCGGGTGCTGAAAAGACGCGCGCCGCGCGTGCAGATGCAGCTTCTTGCTGATGATCCCACCCAATTGCGCACCCCAACCATCGCCAAGGTTCTCCTGACCCGAGCCGCCGTACTTTCCATCGCCGATGATCGGATGCCCGATCGCGGCCATATGCGCCCGCAACTGATGGGTGCGCCCGGTGATCGGCTCCATCGCCACCCAGGCCGCCCGTCCCGCAACGCGGTAGAGCGTGGCATAGTGGGTATGCGCGCGTTTTGCGCCCGGCGTGCTGTCGATCTCATCCATATGTACGGGGATCATCTTTTCCCCTTCGCCGTGCTTGCCGTGACCGGGGGCTTTGACAAGGCCCGTCTTGATCTCACCCAGATATGGCGTGGGCACCCCTGCGACCAAAGCCCAGTAAATCTTGCGGGTATCGCGGTGACGGAAGGCGGCGGTCAGGCCCTTGGCGGCCTCGCGCGTGCGGGCCAGCAACAGGACGCCGGAGGTATCCTTGTCCAGCCGATGCACAAGACGCGGGTTTTCGTCGTAACCAAACCGCAGCGCCTCGGACAGGCTGTCAACGTGGCGGGTCTGGCCGCTGCCGCCCTGCACCGGTAAGCCTTGCGGTTTGTTTAGCGCCAGTACGTGATCGTCGCGATAGATCACGCAGGACTGGATCATCTTGGCATCCGCGTCGGAAATCCGGCGCTTCACCTCAGCTGGTTTGTGATCCGCATCCGGCAGCGGCGGCACCCGCACAACCTGCCCGGCCTCAAGCCGGGTCGAGGCTTTGGCCCGGCTGCCATCGACACGCAATTCGCCCTTTCGGCACATCTTTTCGATCCGGCCCTGGCTGACATGCGGGAACAGGCGGCGCAGCCAGCGATCGACACGCTGGTCTCCGTCCCCTTCAGCAACTGTAATCATCTGCACGCCACTCATGCCATTGCCCCTTGTACCGTGCGGCTGACCCGCCCGGATTGCACCCTTGTCAGTGTCCCTGAAAACTTGCGCGTCTGTGGCCCGCTGGGGGCCAAGAGTCAAGCCGGGCCTACCGCGCGTTTCGCTGCGCCCGCAGTTTCGAGAAATAGTCCAGCCGCTTTTTCAACTCGCGCTCGAACCCGCGCTCGACCGGTTGATACAACTCGGGCCGCTCCATCCCGTCGGGGAAATAATTCTGGCCCGAAAACCCATCCTCGGCATCGTGGTCATAGGCATAGCCCTTGCCATAGCCCTGATCCTTCATCAGCGAGGTCGGCGCGTTCAGGATGTGCTTTGGCGGCGGCTCGCTGCCCGATTGCTTGGCCAACCGCATCGCCGCCTTAAAGCCCACATAGGCCCCGTTCGATTTCGGCGCCAGCGCCAGATACACCAGCGCCTGCGCCAGAGCCAACTCGCCCTCGGGTGAACCGAGGCGTTCGTAAGTCTCCCAGGATTGCAGGCAGATCGCCTGCGCCTGCGGGTCGGCGAGACCTATGTCCTCGACCGCCATCCGGGTGATCCGGCGCGCCAGATAGCGCGGATCCTCGCCCCCGGTCAGCATCCGGGCAAACCAATAGAGCGCCGCGTCCGGGTCAGACCCGCGCACCGATTTATGCAGCGCCGAGATCAGGTTGTAATGCTCATCCCCCGACTTGTCGTATTTCGCCGCGCGCCGCATCAGGCGGGTCGAAAGCGCATCGGGGTCCAGCGCGGCGTCAGTTTTCCAGGCCGAGACCTGCTCGATCAGGTTCAGCAGCGCCCGCCCGTCGCCATCAGCCATCTCCTGCAGCGCATCGCGCGCCGCAGGCGTCAGCGGCAGCGCCCGGCCCAACTCTTTCTCGGCCCGCTGGGTCAGCCGTTCCAGATCACTCAGGCTGAGGCGTTCCAGCACCAGCACCTGCGCCCGGCTGAGCACAGCGGCGTTCAGCTCGAACGAGGGGTTCTCGGTCGTGGCCCCCACCAGCAGGATCGTCCCATCCTCCATATGGGGCAGGAACCCGTCCTGCTGTGCCTTGTTGAACCGGTGGATCTCGTCGACGAACAGCAACGTCCCCTGCCCGTTCTGGCGTCGGATCTTCGCCGCCTCGAACACCTTTTTCAGGTCGGGCACACCGGTGAAAATGGCGCTGATCTGCACGAAATGCAGGTCCGTTTCCTGCGCCAGCAAGCGCGCGATGGTGGTCTTGCCAACCCCCGGCGGGCCCCAGAAAATCAGACTGGACAGGCTGCCCGAGGCCAGCATGACGCCCAAAGGCGCATCCGGGCCCAGTACCTGATCCTGTCCAATCACCTCGGCCAGCGTTTGCGGGCGCAAACGGTCGGCCAGCGGGCGGTGCGGGGCTGGTGCGGGCGCGGCGGCCCCGGTATCGAACAGATCGCTCACGGTATCACAAACGGAACCGCAGCGACATGGTGCGACTGCCGCGCTGAATATCCATCTGCACCCTGCGCCCCGGATCAGTCAGCGCGTCCACCACATCTGCGGGGCGCTGCATGTCGTCGCCATTGATGGCGCTCAGAACATCCCCGGCCCGCAGCCCTGCGCGCGCGCCGTAAGGGCCGGGATCGACAACGACGACGCCAGTTTGCGACAACAGCAGACCCAAGCGACTGATCACCGCCGGATTGACGCCCGAAACCGTCAGTTCCGGCAGCACGGTTTGGTCATCCAACGTCGTTTCCTCGGCCGCCGGGGTTTCCGGCGCCTTGATCAGCGCCACCTCGACCTCGTCACTCTGTTCACCACGCAGCCGGGTCAGGACCGAGGTTCCGCCGACCCCGGCAACCGACATGCGAAACTTCATCTCAGCGGGTGAGTTGACCTCATCCCCGTCCACATGCGTGACTACATCGCCAACCTTCAGGCCCGCATCGGCCAGCGGGCTGAGGTCGTGCAGATCGGAAATCACCACGCCAAGCGGAATGACCAGACCCAGCGACTCGGCGATGTCCGCGCTCATGTGCTGGCCCGACATCCCGGCCCAGGGGCTGACGAAACCCTCATTGCCCGCTTGCGCCTGCCGCAGGAACTCGGCCACCAGATTGGCGGGGATGGCGAACCCGATCCCGTTCGACCCGCCCGAACGTGTCAGGATCGAGGTGTTGATCCCGATCAGATCGCCGTTCACGTCAATCAGCGCCCCGCCGGAATTGCCGGGATTGATCGCCGCGTCAGTCTGAATGAAATACCCGCGCGCATTCCCGGTCGCCGTCCCCGTGCGCGCCAGACCCGAGATGATGCCCGACGACACCGTCTGCCCCACGCCAAACGGGTTGCCGATGGCCAGCGCCAGTTCGCCGACCTCAACCTGATCTGAATCGCGCAAACTCAGGAAGGGCAGATCGTCCGCCTCTTCCAACCGTAGAATGGCGATGTCGCTTTCCTCATGGCCCAGAACGACCCGGGCGGAAAACTCGCGCCGGTCGGTGGTGACAACGCGAATTTCGGTTGCCGAGCCCACCACGTGATAGTTGGACACCACATAGCCATCCCCGGACAGGATCACGCCCGAGCCCAGCGAGTTCTGCACCCGTTGCTGCGGCTCGCCAAACCCCCGGCCAAAGAAATCCCGAAAGAACGGGTCCGAGAACAAAGGCCGTGCGCGGCCCTGTCGGACGATCTTGGCGTAGATGTTCACGACCGCAGGCGCGGCTTGTTTCACCACCGGGGCAAAACCCAGCGATATCTCGGCTTGTGACTGGGGCACCCGTGTTTCCGCATAGGCGAGGGATGCGCAAGCGAGGGAAAAAGCGAAAAGGGTCGCGCGGAGCATTCAGACCTCAAACTTCTGTGGCCTGTTGGATATGCGTCCACGCGATCCGTAATGCAATGGTGGTTTACCCATCCAGCGGCGCGTGCAGGCGGGTGCCCTTCGTGATGATGCCGCCCCGTTTGCCGATCTCAATGGTGCCATAGCGCTGTTTGAACACCTCGGGTAGTTCCCGGTCACCGTCGGGCGACAGCCACAAGCGCAGCAGATGTCGCCGCTGGGCTGGGTCGGGCCAGTCAACGAAGCCGGTGCGGTCATGCAGTTGTGCATGGTTATAGACAAACTGCATGTCCCCGGGTTGCAGCCGCATCAGGAGGTACAGCGCGGGATCGTTGGCCAGCGCGTCGAACCTGTCCAGCGCGGCCACGTGGTCCGAGGTCAGGTGCATCGCCTCGGGGAACCTTTGCGCGCTGTCGATATATTGGCGCTGGTAGAACACGGTCAGCTTGCCCTCATGCCAGGAAAAGGGAGGGATGGTCATGAAGGGCTGCATCCCTTCGGGCACCTCTCCCCTCCGATCGGTTGCAATCGGGTCGAACAGGCGGGCCAGCAGGTCCGGGCATTCGGCGCGCATCCGATTGTAGATCGCCTCAGCGCTGACCAGCAGCGAGTCGCCGCCTTCCTTGGCCTCGCGCAGGCAAAGCAGCCCGACGATGTCGGCGCTGTCCGTGTGGAAGGTCTGGCGCTCGTGGGTCTGGTAGATGCGCGTATTCGGATCACTGGCATCCGCGCCGATATCGCGCACATGGCCCAGAATATGGCCCTGCGCATTCTGGGATCGGGCCGAGCCCAGATGCGCACCCACGCCGCAAAAGATCGTTGCCGCCATTTCCTGTGTGTAGCGCTGAACCGGCAATCCCCTGATTACCTCGAAACCGATGCCGTTGATCAGCTTGTCGCGCAGGGTTTCCAGATGCTTACCAAAGTCTGCCAATGGAAAATCGGCCTTGGTAATTTCCCCGATGTCGCGCCCCAAAGTCAAATAGTGCAGTGCGGCTTGCTCCAGGTCCTCGATATCGCTTTGGGTCAGATCGACAATCCACTCACCCTGCCGCGCGGCCATCTCGCGCCCGGTCCAGACGGACGGGCCCGTCAGTTCGACTGGGATTTTCGAAAGCACATCTGTCATATCGCCCTCCTCGTTTGCAGTTCAGAGTCGCGCCAGGAGGGGCGGGTTTCATCGTCTCAAATCATCGGAAATCGCCCAAAAACGACATAAGCGCCATCAATTGGGCGACCCTGACGCACGCGCAGAGCAAATCACTCGGCCACGGACCAGTCCGGGCCGGGGTCGTATTCCGAAATCTCCGCCGTGCGGTCGAGCGTTTCAGGGCCAAAGTCGGCCTCGTAGATGATCCCGTTTTCGCCGATCAGGAACGTGTGGATACCGGTCTCGCCATATTCTGCGGGAACCGCCAGCAAGGCATGCCCAGCCACCATCTGATCGCCTGCGAAATAGGAGTGCGCGCCGCCGGGCGCGTTGGCACCCTGCCCCTGCAGGATGGTGTAGTAATAGCCCAGGAAGGGTTCCGGTTCGTAATCCTGTTCCCCGTCGCTCCACCCCGAGGCCGCAGCCCGCGCCAAGGCAGCCCCGACAAGGCTGTCCTCGCCCGGCCAGAACAGCCCATCGCGGGTGTCGGGACCCGAGATGATCGTGCGCGCAAACTCCATCACCCCGTCGCCATTGTGATCGACCAGACGGAATGCGGCCTGCAAATCGACATAGGCTTCGAGCAGGTCCATGACATCCAGCTCATTCAACCCGATCTCGCGCGCGGCAAGCTCTTCTATCCCGGCGTCCAGATCGAATTGCCATTGCGCACCGTCCCGAGTGATCGGGATCGGGAAGGGCCAGCTATCTTCGCCCATCAAGAGGATGACGCCGTTTTCCTCGGGCTGAAAGCGATAGCCTTCGGCATACATGGCCAGAACCTCTTGCCGGCGGGACCGATCTTCCTCCGGGTCGCCGGTTGCCAACAGGTCTTCGGCCTCGGGCCCGAAAATCTCCAGCAGTTTGCCCTGATCTTCCGTCTCCAACGCGCCTATGAACGCGTCCAAAGCCGATTGCGGTGTGTCGAAGCGCGCACCGTCTGACAGCGCTGGCACAACCGTTGCGAAAACGAAAGCGGATGAAATCAAAAACTTGCGCATCTTACCGTCTCCGCTTTCCTTTGGACGCATGGCCCCGCTTCGAGGCCGAGTGCGTTTTGTGACCCGAGGCTTTCTTCTTCATGGCCTGCCCTTTTTGGGCCGAGGGCTTACGCTGCGCCGTGGCCTTCTTGGCCTGAGGCTTCTTGGCCGTCTGCGCATTGCGTTTGACAGGCTTCTCTGTCGTGTCTGGCCGTTGCTTGGTGCGGTCTATTGCATTTTGCTTGGCCGCGGCCTTGTCCCGATCCACGCCACCGGGATTGAGCGGTGGCAGCTGTTTTTTCGCGCCGTCACGATTGGCCAGCGCGCCACCCGCGACCGCACCGGCCCCAGCGCCTGCGGCCAAAGCAGCGGCACCCGACCTATCACGGCTGATGTCTGCGGCACCGGAGTCCCGGCTGAGTTTGGCGCGCAACTCGTCCGTGCGCCCGTCCGGTCGGGTCACGGGCAGATCGCCACGACCGCCTTCGGGCCGTTTGTGATCTGCGATCTTGTTGCGGGCATCCTCTTTCCGTCCGGGGTCCGGTTTCCAGCCAATATCGGTCCGGTCGCCCAGATCAATCTCGTTGCCGATATTGACGTTGCCATCCACATCGATGTCGATATCGGGGTTTCGAACGATGGGATTGCCATTCCAGCCGCCGCAATTCCGGCAACCCCAGTAATCGTACCAATCGTCGTCATCGTCGAAAATCTCGTCAATCAGCGCCACGGTGCCAAAGGTCAGCAGGGCCGCACCGATCACGTCGCCGGTCGAAGGGCCGGTGTAGACCGTCTGGTAGTCATATTGCGGCACATAGACGGTTTCGGGATTTGTCGGAACAATCGTGACGGTATCATCTTCGGCCACTTCGACGGTCTGTTCCTCGCCCGAGATAAGCGCACCGCTATCAATCGCCTGATCCCGCATGACCTGAACCGCATCCATCACGTCGTCGGATTGGGCCAGCATTGCGGTGCCCATCGTCTCGGTCCAGTCGATATGGGTTGCCATCTGGCCCACAACCTCGGGGAAGGCCGTCGCCAGCACGGTAACCGAGGGGTCCCAGCCCATCGCGTCGATCTCGGGCTCAAGCTCTGCCGGGTCACGATCCGCGTTATCCAGCAAGTACCGCTCGGCCTTAACGATTTCCAGCGGCTGCGTGGCCGCAACGAATATCTGGATCAGCAGCGTGTCGGGGTATAGGGCGACCGGTGCAACCAGCGTTTGCAGTTCGGCATCCGTCAGCAGGTCGGCGGATGCATCCTCGGTCGTCTCGCCGGACGTGTCCTGCGCGTAAAGCGCACCGCCTGCGCCGATCAGAAGCGCAAAAATCATATATCTAAACATATTGCGATCCTTCAATTTCTTTAAAGATCGCCGAAGTTTACGATTCTGGCAACACAGAGCCGAACACGCCGTGCGTCACTAAAAAGAAAACCCCCACGCCGCAAGGCGTGAGGGTTCCAAGTTTAACTGACGATAGCCAGTCTTATTCTTCTGCGGCCTCTTCGGCTGCAACGCGGGCTTTGTCAGCCGCCCCTTTTGCGTCGACGTCACGATCCACGAATTCGATGATCGCCATCGGGGCCATGTCGCCATAGCGGAAGCCAGCCTTCAGGATGCGGACATAACCGCCCTGACGTTCGGCATAGCGGGGGCCCAGAACTTCGAACAGCTTTGCGACGTCTTTGTCTTCTTTCAGCTGTGCTGCGGCCTGACGACGGGCGTGCAGGTCGCCGCGCTTGCCCAGAGTGACCAGCTTTTCGATGATCGGGCGCAGTTCTTTTGCCTTGGGCAGAGTTGTTTTGATTTGCTCATGCTCGATGAGCGAGCCAGCCATGTTCGCAAACAGAGCCTTACGGTGCTCATGAGTACGGTTCAGGCGGCGGTAACCACGTGCGTGACGCATTTTCTAATTCCTTCTTTCGCGTTTTGCTTTGTCTGGCCGGCGATGCGTGTCACCGGCTCTCCTTGGGGCGGAAGTGCCCATATAGTCCCCGGCAACCCGGGCATTGGGGAAGACGCGTTTAGAACGCGTCTTCGAATTTTTTCGCCAGATCTTCGATGTTGTCGGGCGGCCAGTCCTCGACATCCATGCCGAGGTGCAGACCCATGCCGGACAGCACTTCTTTGATCTCGTTCAGCGACTTGCGGCCGAAGTTCGGGGTGCGCAGCATCTCGGCTTCGGTTTTCTGGATCAGATCGCCAATGTAAACGATATTGTCGTTCTTCAGGCAGTTTGCCGAACGGACCGACAGTTCCAGCTCGTCCACTTTCTTCAGCAGAAGCGGGTTGAACTCCAGACCATCGTCCTCGTCCTGGCGACCAGCCGATTCCGGCTCGTCGAAGTTGACGAAGATCGACAGCTGATCCTGCAGGATGCGCGCGGCAAAGGCCAGTGCGTCTTCCGGCGTGATCGAACCATCGGTTTCGATCTTCAGGGTCAGCTTGTCATAGTCCAGAACCTGACCTTCACGGGTCGGCTGAACGTCATAGGCAACCTTTTTGACCGGCGAATAGATCGCGTCGATCGGGATCAGGCCAATGGGTGCATCTTCGGGCTTGTTCTTCTCAGCCGAGACGTAACCCTTGCCAGTGTTGACGGTCAGTTCCATGAACAGGTCGGCGCCATCGTCCAGGTGACAGATGACGTGATCGCGGTTCAGAACCTCGATACCGGCGCTTTCACTGATGTCGCCAGCGGTGACAACGGCGGGGCCTTTGGCATTGATCGACAGGCGCTTGGGGCCTTCGACTTCCATGCGCAGCGACACACCCTTGAGGTTCAGGATGATGTCGGTGACGTCTTCACGAACGCCCGCGACCGAGGAGAACTCGTGCAGCACGTTGTCGATCTGAACGCTGGTGATGGCCGCACCTTGCAGGCTGCTCATCAGAACGCGGCGCAGCGCGTTGCCCAGGGTCAGACCAAAGCCACGCTCCAGCGGTTCAGCAACCAGCGTTGCCTGACGCGCAGGGTCGTTGCCCGGCTTGCCGTCCAGCTGGGTCGGCTTGATCAATTCTGCCCAATTCTTGTGGATCATGTAATCCCTCCATTCCTGTCCGCGCCCCATGACCAACAAGGTGCAGACGCCCGAGGTTCAAAATGACGTGCTGGGGCCGTGCAAAAACACACAGCCCCAGCCAAATTCCAAATCGCTTAGACGCGGCGGCGCTTCGGCGGGCGGCAGCCGTTGTGAGCGATCGGCGTCACGTCGCGGATCGACGTGATGTTGAAGCCCACTGCAGCCAGCGCACGCAGAGCCGATTCACGGCCCGAACCGGGACCCTGAACTTCGACTTCCAGCGTCTTGACGCCATGTTCCTGCGCCTTCTTGCCTGCATCTTCTGCAGCCATCTGAGCGGCATAAGGCGTCGATTTCCGCGAACCCTTAAAGCCCATGGTACCGGCAGACGACCACGAGATGGCGTTGCCCTGTACGTCCGAGATCAGGATCTTGGTGTTGTTGAAGGTCGAGTTCACATGGGCAACGCCCGATGCGATGTTCTTACGCTCTTTGCGTTTAACGCGAGTCTTGTCACGTGCCATCGGTCAGACCCCCTCTTATTTCTTCTTACCGGCAATGGCCTTTGCGGGGCCTTTGCGGGTACGAGCATTGGTGTGGGTACGCTGACCGCGAACCGGCAGGTTGCGGCGGTGACGCAGACCGCGATAGCAGCCCAGGTCCATCAGGCGCTTGACGTTCATCTGAACTTCACGGCGAAGGTCACCTTCGACGGTGAAGTTTGCATCGATGTGCTCGCGGATGGCCAGAACTTCGGCGTCGGACAGTTCGTTGACGCGACGGTGCGCTTCAATGCCCACGGCTTCGCAGATCGCTTTGGCCGAGGTGTTTCCGATACCGGTGATATATGTGAGGGCGATAGGTACCCGCTTTGCAGTCGGGATGTTTACGCCGGCAATACGTGCCACGTGTCACTTTCCTTTTCGTTGCGGTTCCGTAACTCCAGAACCTTTTTTCACAACGCTTAACCGTGGCAGTGCCGCCAGAGGGTTCAGCATTATTCGAGGTGGTCGGGGCGGTTGGGACGAATCCCGCACGCGGTCTTGATTCCCTTTGGGGATGGGGGTCGATATGGGCTTTTGGCACTGCCGTCAAGCCCATTCCTTCGTTGCTGGAAACTCAGCCGTTTCCGGTCGCATCGCCACCCTTATCCAGGACGGCGGCGATGGAGCTTTGAACCTCGTCAATCTCGCCCAGACCATCGACCCAGGACAGGTTGCCCTTGGCATGGTAATAGCCGATCAGCATCGAGGTTTTCTTGTAATACTCCATGAGACGGGTCTTGAGGCTTTCCTCATTATCGTCCGCGCGGCGTTTGAAGTCGTTTTCCTTGCCGCAATTGGTGCATTTACCATCCGCTGGGATCGGTTTGGTGATGTCGTTATAGACCTCGCCACAACCACCACAGGTCGACCGAGCCGTGATGCGCGAGACCAAAGCGTCGTCATCGACCTCCATCGCTATGACTGCGTCCAGCGTCTCGCCAGTGCTGTCGAGCAAATCTCCCAGCGCATCCGCCTGCGCCAAGGTACGTGGGAAGCCGTCAAAGATGAAACCGCCCTTGGCACCCTGTTCCAGCTTTTCGCGGATCAGACCGATCACGATCTCATCGGTGACCAGCTCACCCTTGGCCATCACCTCGGCCACGCGGTTGCCCATTTCGGTGCCGCTGTCCTTGGCCTCGCGCAGCATGTCGCCGGTGCTCAGCTGCACCATGCCCCGGGTTTCAACCAAATGCCGCGCTTGCGTGCCTTTGCCTGCCCCCGGGGGGCCAAGAAGAATGATGTTCATCGACGAGCAGCTCCCTTTCTGCCGCGTTTCTTGCTTTTGCCGCGCAGTTGGGACTTTTCGATCAGCCCTTCATATTGATGCGCCAGCAGGTGGCTCTGGACCTGTTGGATCGTGTCCATGGTCACCGAGACGATAATCAGAACCGACGTACCGCCGAAATAGAACGGGATGGCGAACTGACCGCGCAGGATTTCCGGCAGCAGGCAGACGGCAGCCAGATAGGCCGAGCCCAGAACCAGTACGCGGTTGACCACGTATTCCAGATATTCAGCGGTTTTCTTGCCCGGACGGATACCCGGCACAAAACCGTTCTGCTTTTTCAGGTTGTCCGCCACATCGTCCGGTTTGAACGACACGTTGAACGTGTAGAAATAGGCGAAGAACACGATCATCGAGGCGAAGAACAGCAGGTAGAGCGGCTGTCCGGGGCCAAAATTGGCGAGCAACCACGACATCACCGGCCCGTTTGCAGCCCCCGACGAGAAGGTCGAGATTGTCACGGGCAACAGCAGCAGTGAACTGGCGAAGATCGCCGGGATCACGCCCGCCGGGTTTACCTTGACCGGCAAATGGCTGGAGCCGCCTTCATAGACCTTCATACCGGCCTGACGGCGTGGGTACTGGATATGGATCTTGCGCAGGGCACGCTCCATGAAGACCACGAAGGTAATCACAGCGATAACCATGACGATCACGCCAACGATCACGGCGGGGCTGATTGCACCGGAACGGCCAGAGGCGAAGAACTGGGCCAGCGCCGCCGGAACCTCGGCGATGATGCCGACGAAAATGATCAGAGAGATACCATTGCCGATGCCGCGCGCGGTGATCTGTTCGCCCAGCCACATCAGGAACATGGTGCCGCCAACCAGCGTGATCATGGTCGACATGCGGAAATACAGTCCCGGATCGGTCGCCAGATCGCCCGACTCCAGCGAAACCGCCAGACCATAGGCCTGAACGGTGGCCAGCGCCACGGTGCCGAAACGGGTGTATTGGTTGATCTTCTTGCGGCCCTGCTCGCCCTCTTTCTTGAGCTGTTCGAGCGCGGGCACCATCGAAGTCAGCAGCTGCACGATGATCGAGGCCGAGATGTAGGGCATGATGCCGAGGGCAAAGATACCCATCCGCCCCAGCGCCCCGCCGGTGAACATCGAAACCATGCCGCCGATGCCCTGCCCCGCTTGCTCCATGAACTCACGCAATGCCTGCCCGTCAATGCCCGGCACCGGAATGAAGGTGCCCAGACGATAGACGATCAGCAAGGCCAGCGTGAACAGGATGCGGTTGCGCAGATCGGTGGCTTTGCCCAAAGCAGCCCAGCTTGTGTTGGCTGCCATTTGTTCTGCTGCTGATACCATAAATCGGTCTCTCTTATGCAAACACCGCCCGGAACCGTTTTCCGGCTCGGGCGGCGTCTTGGAAAACTCTGAGGTCTATGTAAGCGGGTCTTGGCCCGCTCACAAGCGCTTACTCTGCCGCAGCGGCTTTTGTGACCGTCAGTGAACCGCCCGCTTTTTCGACTGCCTCTACGGCAGACTTCGAAGCGCCAGTAACTTCCAGGTTTACTTTGGCGCTGATTTCGCCCTTGGCCAGAACTCGGACACCGTCCAGCTTGCGGCGCACCAGACCGGACGCAACCAGAGCGTCCTCGGTGATCGCAGCCTTGGCGTCCAGCTTGCCGGCGTCGACGAATTTCTGGATCAGGCCCAGGTTGATAACGGCAAACGCCTTGCGGTTCGGCTTGTTGAAGCCACGCTTGGGCAGGCGCTGATACAGCGGCATCTGGCCGCCTTCGTAGCCATTGATGGCCACACCCGAACGGGATTTCTGGCCTTTGATACCACGGCCACCCATTTTACCCTTGCCCGAGCCGGGACCACGGCCAACGCGGGTCCGTTTCGGTGCGGCGCCGGGATTGTCGCGCAGTTCATTCAGTTTCATGTCGCTTCTCCTTCGCCGGAAATGACCCCGAAGCGTGATGGGTCAGACACGGCATTTCTTGGTTTTGATTCTCGTGGACGGAAATCCACCGGAGCGCCTTACAGCGTTGCGCATCCCGTTGCAAGCTCTGTTACGAACAGCGCTGCCTCAAACGTAAAAGAGGTGCCGCATCGGGCACCTCTTTTTTACGTGAGTGGTGGGTCGCCTTAGGAGCAATAAACATGCTCGCGCGCGATATCCGCGATATCGCAACGGCGGATGCCGATATCGTCCAGTTCGCGATTGCTCAGATTCTGCAGTTCCGAATAGGTGCGGTGGTATTCGGCCGCAAGGGCGCGCGATTCCTTGAACCGCTCAACCAGCCAGGCGATCCGGGCGCTGAAGTTAAAACCGGTATGTGTCAGAGTAGCTGCGTGTGCCATATCTCATTTCCTTTCTGTGTCTAGGGCGTATTCCCCGACGATCTCATTAGGGTTCCTTGTTTGGACAAGGTTGAAATAGGCCTTTGCGATACCGCTAACAACTGGAGTTTTGGGTCTAGCCGTTATGCATTTAGTGAATGGCGTGGGCACAGTTTGCCTCAAGAATACGGCATGCACGCAAACTCTGGGCTGCTATATTTCTTCCGAATTCAGCCAGGCCTGCGCCAGTGCCTCTGCCCGTGCTATTTCGTTCGGGGTCATCGTCTTCGACACGTTATGAAGATGCTTCGCAATCAGCCCGGCTTGCTGCTCGGACGCAATTCTGAGCCACTTATAGGCCTGAATTTTGTCTTTCGGTACGCCGGTTCCGTTCAGATGCATGTAGGCCAGATCATGCTGCGCGAAAGCATGGCCGCGCTGCGCCGCGCGCTCGTACCACTGTGCGGCCAGGCCAGGGTCGCGGGGGACACCCCATCCGTTGTCATGGAAAACGCCCAACCTGTATTGCGCTTCCGTCATATTCTGCTCGGCTGCTTTCTTGTACCAACTCGCGGCCTCTGCATCATCGCGGTCCAATCCATGCCCGTACTCGTACATCATCCCCAAAGCATGCTGCGCATCCCGATCACCGGCCTGTGCAAGGGGCTGCCATTCGTCCAGCGCTTGCTGCATTTCCCCGGCGCGGAAGGCCTTGAGCCCGGTTTCGAAATCACCCGCCCAAACGGGGGCGGATGCGGAGATAAATGCAACAGTTATGAGAGATGCCGCTTTGTCGCGCAGTCTCGAGCAAGCATTCGCAAGGCTTCTATTCATCGCTGGTAGCACTTTATCCCCTCCGCTTTTTGGTCCGGCAATGGATCAAGGAGTGCTTCCAACCATAGGACAGCGCCGGAGACATAGGAAATCACGAATACTGGCGCCTGGTTTGGATGGATCGCGGGGCTGCCGGACCGGGTCGGCACGTCGCCCGTGAAAGCCTCGGGTCACCCCGTCCCGGAAAACGACGACAAACAGAAAACCGCCGTTCAGAAACGAAAAACGCCTCCGACCAAGTCGGGGGCGTTTCAAATTCTCGTCGAAGTCGCGCTTAGCCGCGCTCTTCGATGATCTCGACCAGATGCGGGATCTTGTTGACCATGCCGCGGACCGAAGGAGTATCTTCCAGCTCACGGGTCTTGTGCATCTTATTCAGGCCCAGGCCAATCAGGGTTGCGCGCTGTTCGGCGGGGCGGCGGATCGGGGAACCGATCTGCTTGACGACGATGGTTTTTGCCATAACTCGCTCTCCTTACGCTTCGGCTTCGGCCGGCGCTTCGTCCCGCTTGGGCAGGATGTCGGCAACTTTTTTGCCACGACGCTGTGCGACCGAACGCGGGCTCTGCTCTTTCTGCAGGCCGTTGATGGTGGCGCGGATCATGTTGTACGGGTTCTGCGAGCCCAGCGACTTGGACACAACGTCCTTCACGCCCAGCATTTCGAACACGGCACGCATCGGACCACCGGCGATGATACCGGTACCTTCAGGTGCGGTGCGCATAACCACTTTACCAGCGCCATGACGGCCCTCGATGTCGTGGTGCAGGGTCCGACCTTCGCGCAGCTGCACGCGGATCATCTGGCGCTTGGCTTGTTCAGTCGCCTTGCGGATGGCTTCAGGTACTTCTTTCGCTTTACCTTTGCCAAAGCCCACGCGGCCTTTCTGATCGCCGACAACCACCAGAGCGGCGAAGCCAAAGCGCTTACCGCCTTTTACGGTTTTCGACACGCGGTTGATTGCGACTAGACGATCTGCAAATTCCGGTGCTTCTTCACGGTCGCGGCCACGGCCCCGACGGTTTTCACGTTCTGCCATTTGGCATCCCTTTTCTCATGTGGCGCTTGTGACGCCGTTTTCTTCAATCGAAGTGGGCCGGAAAGCCCCCCGATCATCGAGGCGGGCGGACCCGCCTTCAGGTGCCGAAGCCGGGCTGAAGCCCGGCCTACGGCGTCGTCTTTGGTAGGCCGGGCTTCAGCCCGGCACACCATCAGATCTTCAGACCACCTTCACGCGCGGCGTCGGCTACTGCCTTCACCTTGCCGTGGAACAAGAAGCCACCGCGATCGAAATAGGCCTCTTCGACGCCTGCCTTCTTGGCACGCTCGGCGATGGCCGCGCCCACTTTGGTGGCCGCTTCGACGTTGTTCTTGCCAACAACACCCAGATCTTTTTCCAGGGTCGAGGCTGCAGCCAGGGTCACGCCACGAACGTCGTCGATCAGCTGAACGCTGATGTTCTTGTTCGAACGGTGAACCGACAGGCGTACACGGCCCGCGTTGACTTTGCGAAGTTTGTTCCGAACGCGCAGGCGGCGCTTCAGAAACAGGGTTCTTTTGCTGTTTGCCATTGTCTGCGTCCTTACTTCTTCTTGCCTTCCTTGCGGAAGATGAACTCGCCTTTATAGCGGATGCCCTTGCCTTTATACGGCTCGGGACGGCGCCATTCACGGATTTTGGCCGCGACTTCGCCCACCTGCTGCTGGTCGATACCTTCCACAACGATCTCGGTCTGCTTCGGCGCGGTGATGGTGACACCTTCCGGAGCAGTGAAATCAACATCGTGGCTGTAACCCAGGTTCAGCTTCAGGGTGTTGCCCTGCATCTGAGCCCGGTAGCCAACACCCTGAATCTCCAGCTCTTTTTTGAAGCCGTTTGTCACGCCTTCAACAAGATTGGCGACCATGGTGCGGCTCATGCCCCACTGCTGGCGCGCACGCTTGGACATGCCGCGAGGGTTGATTTGCACAACGTTGTCTTCGACCAACAGCGTGACGTCATCAGTTGCGGTGAAGCTGCGGGTGCCTTTCGGCCCCTTCACTTCGATGGTCTGACCCGACACAGAGGCAGAAACGCCGCTGGGCAGCTCGACCGGTTTTTTACCAATACGAGACATTGCAGACCCTCCTTAGAAGACGGTGCAGAGCACTTCGCCGCCAACATTGTTGGAGCGAGCGTTTGCGTCCGACATCACACCTTTCGGAGTGCTGACAATCGACACGCCCAGACCCTGACGGACCTGTGGGATGTCATTGACGCCCATGTAGACGCGACGGCCAGGTTTGGAAACCCGCTTCAGCTCGCGAATGACAGGGGTGCCTTCGTAGTATTTCAGGCTGATTTCGATGGCCGGATGACCGTTTTCGCCGGTCGTCTTTTCATAGCCACGGATGTAGCCTTCGTCCGCCAGCACGTCCAGAACCCAACCACGCAGCTTGGATGCCGGGGTGGAAACGGTGGACTTGCCGCGCATTTGCGCGTTGCGGATACGGGTGAGCATATCGCCGATAGGATCATTCATATCTATGTCTCCCTTACCAGCTCGATTTCACCATGCCGGGGATCTGACCAGCAGAACCCAGCTCGCGCAGCGCGATACGGCTGACCTTCAGCTTACGGTAGTAAGCGTGGGGACGACCGGTCAGCTGACAGCGGTTGTGCAGACGGGTAGCCGAGCTGTTGCGCGGCAGTTTCGCCAGTTTCAGACGCGCTTTGAAACGCTCTTCCATCGGGCGGCTCTCGTCATTCGCGATTTCTTTCAGCTCGGCACGCTTTGCGGCATATTTGGCCACCAGGCGTTCGCGCTTTTTCTCGCGTTCGATCATTGCTTTTTTAGCCATGTCTCAATCCTCCCGGCGCTTACGCGTTGAACGGCATGTTGAACGCTTTCAACAGTGCCTTTGCTTCAGCGTCGGTGTTCGCTGTGGTGGTGATTACGATATCCAGGCCCCAGACCTCGTCGACCTTGTCGAAGTCGATCTCGGGGAACACGATGTGCTCTTTCATGCCCATGGCAAAGTTGCCACGACCATCGAACGAGGGTTTCACACCGCGGAAGTCACGGATACGCGGCATCGCGATGGTGATCAGACGATCCAGGAATTCGTACATCCGGTCACCGCGCAGGGTCACCTTGGCACCCAGCGGCATGTCTTCACGGACGCGGAAGCCCGCGATCGACTTTTTCGCCAGCGTTGCAACGGCCTTCTGGCCTGCAATCACGGTCAGATCCTCGACAGCGGCTTTCGCCTTCTTCGAGTCTTTGACAGCCTCAGCACCACATCCGATGTTCAGAACGATCTTTTCCAGCTTGGGCAGCTGCATGTCGTTCTTATAGCCGAACTCTTCTTTCAGAGCGGCCCGGATGGTTTCAGCGTACTGAGCTTTCAGACGCGGGGTGTAGGTTGCAGTATCAAGCATCGATCACGTCCCCCGTGGTCTTGGCGAAGCGGACCTTCTTGTCGCCTTCCATGCGGAAGCCAACGCGGGTTGCTTTGCCGTTCTTGTCCAGCAGCGCCAGGTTCGACAGCTCGATCGGGTTTGCCTGAGGCAGGCGGCCACCCTGGCTGTTCTGGGTCTGGCGGGTGTGACGGATGGCGATGTTGATGCCATCGACAACAGCTTTACCGGCTTTGGGGTCAACCGAGGTGATAGTCCCCTCTTTGCCCTTGTCCTTGCCGGCCAGCACGACGACCTTGTCGCCTTTGCGGAGTTTAGCAGCCATGATTACAGCACCTCCGGAGCCAGCGAGATGATTTTCATGAAGTTCTTGCCGCGCAGTTCGCGAACAACGGGGCCAAAGATACGTGTACCTACGGGCTCGTTGTTGTTGTTCAGGATGACGGCGGCGTTGCGATCGAAACGGATCGCGGTGCCGTCTTCGCGACGGACTTCTTTGGCGGTGCGTACGACGACGGCCTTGCGGACGTCCCCTTTCTTTACGCGGCCGCGCGGGATGGCTTCCTTCACCGAGACGACAATGATGTCGCCGACGGAGGCGTATTTACGCTTGGAACCACCCAGGACCTTGATGCACTGAACTCGGCGTGCGCCGGAGTTGTCAGCGACATCCAGATTGGTCTGCATCTGGATCATGTGGTTTCTCCCGACCTGTGGGGGCTGGTCTTGTTAAATCCCCCAGGGTTTCGACAAATGGAAAAATCCCGGAAGCTTACGCTTCCAGAACTTCCCAACGTTTCGTCTTCGATTTCGGTGCGCATTCGATGATGCGAACGGTGTCACCGACCTTGAAGGCGTTCTTTTCGTCATGAGCCCGGTATTTCTTGGACTTACGAACGGTTTTGTGCAGCAGCGGGTGCTTGAAACGGCGTTCAACCGAAACAGTCACGGTTTGCTCGTTGGCGTCGCTGGTTACTACTCCGGACAGGATACGCTTGGGCATCTGATTACTCCTCGGATGCCGCGGCAGCGGCCTTTTGGTTCAGGATGGTTTTGACGCGGGCAGCATTGCGGCGGGCCGCTTTGATGCCGGCTGTGTTTTCCAGCTGACCGGTTGCCTGTTGAAAGCGCAGGTTAAAGCTTTCTTTCTTCAGGTTGGCCAGTTCCTCGCGGAGCTGGTCCGGGGTCTTGTCACGCAGTTCTTGGGCGTTCATCGCCTTTTTCCTTTGCTCAAAACACCAGAAGGCCCCGTACACGGGTCACCTTTGACCTGGTGGATGAATGATAGACATACGAATCGCCCGACAACGCCGGGAGACCGCAGGATGCCGCCGTATAAGGGTTTGGGGGGTGGGTGGCAAGAGGAAGTTTGGAGGATCGTTGGCTAAGTCAACGCGTCTCGAACTGATCAACGCGCACATGCCTCAAAGGCGACCCACGAGACATATATGGTTGCACACGATATCGCCGCCCAAATGGCGCCCTCAAATCTCGGCAGGTGGTGTAGATGTGATCGCCAAACGACTGCGAGGAGGCTCTCTTTGAGCTTCCAGCCTGAGCGATGCAATGTGATCAAATAAAGAAGGAGAAACCCACCCCAAAAAACTGGCGTGCCAGCGCTCACAGCATCGCCTATGCAGAGGTTATTCCCACTTGTAGTTGAAGCTGACACTAATCCGCTCATCCTCAGCCATGTTCATCGGCACCTCGTGGCGCAGCCAGCTTTCCCACAGCAGAACATCGCCCACCTGCGGCTTCATATAGATGAACGGCTGCAGATCCCGCCGCCCGCCTTTCAACCGCGTCGGCGCGGCCATCATGCGGCCCGAGCGGGGGTCCTCCAGTTTCAGCGCACTCGCCCCTTCGGGCATCGCCACATAGGTGGTGCCCGAGATCACGCTGTGCGGGTGCAGGTGGCTGGAATGCATGCCGCCTTCGGGCAGGATGTTGATCCAGAGGTCCTCCAGCTTTAGCTCGCCCTCGCCCAGATCGAACTCCAGATCCTTGGCGAAGGCCGCCACGTGCTGGTCCAGCGCCGCAACCAGATCGGCGAAGATCGGAAACCGCCAGGGCAGATCGGTCAGCGAGGCATAGCTGGTATAACCGGGATAGCCGTTTTCCTCGCACCAGTCCTGCCCGGCCTCATCATCCTGAGCGATGACACGGCACGAGCTTTCCAACTCGCCCGCATCGATCTTGGGATCGAACTGGGACAAAGCTGCGCGGTAGAGACGGGTGACGAAGAGTGATTCAATCTGTGCCATGGGCCGGGCATACCCCAGCCCTTTCGGCAAGACCAGACGCTTAGGTCTTGATGGGCCCTTTGCCACAGCGCGGGATCGGACGACCGCCATCGGCATAAGCAAGGCACAGCACGATCTCATCCGGTTTCGGCGCGTCCGGAATGTTCAGCGTCATCGTGTCGAAATGGTCGAACGACCACGGATTGTCCTTGTGCCCCAAAGGCAGATCAATCGCGCAACCCGGCGCGCCCAGTTTGGCGTTCGAGGGGATCACCGCCTCACCTCCGCCCGCCGCTGCCCGCATGGGTGCGCCGAGCTTGGGATGGATCACCGCCCCGCCCTGCTCAAGGTCGCCGTTCATGCCGACAATCGCGGCCTTGCCGTATGAGGCCGGCGCGCCATCCAATTGCGAAATCGCTTCGACAGCGAGGTCCGGGCCCAACAGGGCTCCGATCTCAAACAGCTCGGACAGGTCGTCCGAATAACGCCCGGCCAGAGGGTTCTGTATCACGGCCAGCGCCGCAACCCGACTGATCGGCTCACATGGCTGGCCCAGCTGGTCGGTGGTTATGACTTCTTTGACGAACATCTTTTTGCGTAGCTGCACCATAGGGCCCTCCCATTCCTGCAGGTTAACGTAGGGGCGGCGCAGTGAGACGTCGACTATTTTGACCGGCTGGCAGATCACAAGAGGTCGACCCAAAAGAAAAACCCCCGCCGGTGTCCCGACGGGGGTTTCAAATCGTAGGGTGGGGTTTTACCCCACCGCCTTACCAGTCTTCGCGGATCACGACGCGGGTCTTGATCGGCAGCTTCATCGCGGCCAGGCGCAGGGCCTCGCGGGCGATGTCGTCATTGACGCCGTCGATCTCGAACATCACACGGCCAGGCTTGACCTTGCATGCCCAGCGGTCGACCGAACCTTTACCTTTACCCATACGAACTTCGATCGGCTTGGCCGTGACCGGAGTGTCGGGGAAGATGCGGATCCAGACGCGGCCCTGACGCTTCATGTGACGCGTCATGGCACGACGAGCAGCTTCGATCTGGCGTGCAGTTACACGCTCAGGCTCAAGAGCTTTCAGGCCGTAAGTGCCAAAGTTCAGATCAGAGCCGCCTTTGGCGAGACCCTTGATCCGGCCTTTGTGCATCTTGCGGAATTTAGTACGCTTTGGTTGAAGCATATCTTTCCCTCCTTAGCGACGACCGCCACCAGCACCACGAGGTGCAGGGCCGTCCTGGAGTTCCTGTGCTTTACGGTCACGTGCCTGCGGATCGTGCTCCATGATCTCACCTTTGAAGATCCAGACCTTGATCCCGATGATCCCGTAAGGAGTCATCGCTTCGGCATGTGCGTAATCGATGTCGGCACGCAGAGTGTGCAGAGGCACGCGGCCTTCGCGGTACCACTCGGTCCGTGCGATTTCGGCGCCGCCCAGACGGCCAGCGACGTTCACCCGGATACCCAGGGCGCCCATGCGCATGGCGTTCTGAACCGAGCGCTTCATTGCGCGACGGAACGAAACACGACGTTCCAGCTGCTGAGCGATGGACTCGGCAACCAGCTGCGCGTCAAGCTCGGGCTTGCGCACTTCGACGATGTTCAGGTGCAGTTCGCTGTCGGTCATACGAGCAAGCTTTTTGCGCAGAACTTCGATGTCTGCACCTTTCTTGCCGATGATGACACCGGGACGTGCAGTGTGGATCGTAACGCGGCACTTTTTGTGCGGACGTTCGATGATCACACGGGCAACACCGGCCTGCTTGCACTCTTTGTTGATGAACTCACGGATCTTGAGGTCTTCCAGCAGAAGATCACCGTAGTCCTTGGTGTCGGCGTACCAGCGGCTGTCCCAGGTGCGGTTGACCTGCAGGCGCATGCCGATCGGATTTACTTTATGACCCATTAGGCTTGCTCCTCAACTTGACGCACCTTGATGGTGATCTCCGAGAACGGCTTCATGATCTTGCCGAAACGGCCACGGGCACGCGGACGACCGCGCTTCATGACCAGGTTCTTGCCAACCCATGCTTCGGCGACGATCAGCTCGTCAACATCCAGGTTGTGGTTGTTTTCGGCATTCGCGATTGCGGACTGCAGGCATTTCTTGACGTCCTGCGCGACACGCTTGTTCGAGAAAGTCAGGTCGGTCAGAGCCTTCTCAACTTTCTTGCCGCGGATCATTTGCGCAACCAGGTTCAGTTTCTGCGGGCTGGTGCGAAGCATGCGGGTTTTCGCCATTGCTTCGTTTTCAGCCACGCGGCGGGGGTTCTTTTCCTTGCCCATGACTTACTTCCGCTTCGCTTTTTTGTCTGCGGCGTGGCCATAATAGGTACGGGTCGGCGAGTATTCACCGAACTTCTGACCGATCATGTCTTCCGAGACGTTGACGGGGATATGCTTCTGGCCGTTGTACACACCAAAGGTCAGACCCACGAACTGGGGCAGAATGGTGGAACGACGCGACCAGATTTTGATGACTTCGTTGCGGCCCGATTCGCGCGCTGCTTCGGCTTTTTTCAGCACGTAAGCATCGACGAAAGGACCCTTCCAAACAGAGCGAGACATGGATTAACGTCCCTTCTTCTTGGCGTGCCGCGAGCGGATGATCAGCTTCTGGGACGCTTTGTTCTTGTTGCGGGTACGCTTACCCTTGGTGTCCTTACCCCACGGCGTAACCGGCGTACGGCCACCCGAGGTACGACCTTCACCACCACCGTGCGGGTGATCGATCGGGTTCATTGCAACACCACGAACCGACGGACGCACGCCTTTGTGGCGCATACGACCGGCTTTACCGAGGTTCTGGTTCGAGTTGTCGGGGTTGGACACGGCACCAACGGTGGCCATGCATTCCTGACGGACCATGCGCAGCTCGCCCGAGCTCAGACGGATCTGAGCGTAGCCGCCATCGCGACCAACGAACTGAGCGTAAGTACCGGCCGCACGTGCGATCTGACCGCCTTTACCAGGCTTCATCTCGATGTTGTGGACGATGGTACCGATGGGCATGCCCGAAAACGGCATTGCGTTGCCCGGCTTGATGTCGGCCTTGGCGGATGCCACGACTTTGTCACCAACAGCCAGACGCTGCGGAGCCAGGATATATGCCTGCTCGCCGTCTTCGTATTTTACCAGTGCGATGAATGCGGTCCGGTTCGGGTCATATTCGATCCGCTCGACGGTTGCCGCGACATCAAATTTGTTCCGTTTGAAGTCAACGATCCGGTAGAGACGCTTTGCGCCACCGCCGCGGCGGCGTGAAGTGATCCGTCCGGTGTTGTTCCGGCCGCCCGATTTGGTCAAACCCTCAGTGAGAGACTTGACCGGACGTCCTTTCCAAAGCTCCGAACGGTCGATCAGCACCAGCCCGCGCTGGCCCGGCGTCGTCGGCTTGTACGACTTGAGTGCCATGCTTTCTGTCTTCCGTTTAGCAAGTGCAGGGGATTTCCCTGCTATGTGATAGGCCCCCGTAGGTGCCAAGGGTATAGGGCCCCGAAGGTCCCCGGTTACAAATATCAGAGGCCCCGGAACGAATCCGAGGCCGCAAGATTGGGTGCGTGTAACAGGGTTGGGGTTGGGTGTCTATAGGCGCAATAAAACAATTGCTGCCAATAGGAGTTGCACTGGTGTTTGGCTTCCAGTGTGCTAACCTGACGTGCTTGGAGTTGAGCGCTAGCTACGAGTGTGCACAAGCCTCTCCATTTTGGCCACAATTGCATTAGCGGACCTAACAGCCCTTTGTGTCATATTTGATCCAGCAGCACTTGTACCGGCTGAGACAGAAGCCAGCCACTTTCTCCTGAAAATCGCATGTATTGCAAACACTGGCGTTATTAGAAGAAACCTAATGGCGGTCAGTGTCCAAGCCGTGGCAACTACGAGTTTGCGTCCGAATAACCTTTTCAGCGCAGAAGATGTTCTAGGAAGATGGGCCATCGGAGATATGCACCATTCCAACAGACGCGCATACGGGTCCACTTGTGTCCTATAAAGCTCAAATGATCTTCCACGTCCTTCTTTTGCTTCAAGGTACAATGCTGGCGCCTCAACTTTCCTTATTTGAATCAGAGCATCTCGATTGGAGAACTCTGGATCTTTTACTTCATAAGCGGATCCAGAAATTGCTATCGCTGAATGGGCAGTTCCCGACACACGGACGTCCACCAAAAATAGTACCCTAGGCGATACGCGATATAGAAGTGGCCAGCTATAGACGTAAACTCCAAGAGCTTCTCCATTTGGAGACTTTGGATCGTATTCAACCCCCAATCCGAGTAATTTTGGTAGAAGTTGGCCCTGGACTTCCAGCAGTAGTTTTTTGAAGAACGGCTTGCCTTGCAGGTACTCGTTGTCAATGTTCAAGAAACTTTTCCTCAAGCTAAGGTATCAAATGAGTAGATTTTCGATCTTTTCTTTTCTCAGCTTTTGCTCAGAAATATGGCGCGTAATAAAGGCCGAAGGCCGCCGCGCGGGCCACTGCCCGTCCCGGCGGGCTGGCGCTTTGGGGACGTTTGCGCCTCGCTATGAGTTAGGATGTATTCGGCACCGAAAAGCACCCTACTAGGATTGAAGCCTGGCCAAACGAGTATCTTCGGACTGGTACGGAAGTTTCCACGCCATAGGTGGCAACTCGATCGACTTGAAACTTGAATACGCAACGGGTGCGAACGCAAGGAAAGCCAGAACCGAAACGCCTATTGTGACCAGTGGATTGGTGAGTTCGAGAATGTTCTCATCGATATAGGTGGCCGCGTCAAAGACGACGAAGAAATGCAGGATGTAGATCGAGTAGGAGCAGGCCCCAATTTTTGCAACCAGGCCCGAAAGGCCTTGGCTTCTGAATTTGAACGAGCCGTCGTACCACGCGACAAGAAATGCAAACGCCGCGCCGACGATAGTGGGGTAGACAATCCAAATTGGGTTGCCAGTCGGGTATCCCCCGATGCCATAAAATCCACCCAACGTGTCGAAGTACCAGATGAAGGAAAGTATCAGCGCACAAACAATGGCTGCCAGTGCGTGCTTCCCACGTATTAGGTTGCGGCAGTTAAAGGCAAATATGCCAAAAACAAACTGATCGATACCACCCACGATGGTCCAATATGCAAGTGTTTGCACCTGGCCGACCTCTTGCCAGTAGATGTAGCGCCCCAGAAGGAAGACCAGGACAACCAAGAGGATCATTTGCGGCCGCTTTGCCGAGATACTGAGGAGAAGCGGCAAAATAAGATAGAAATGCAACTCGACAGCAATTGACCAGCCACCGTTGGGCCAGACGGGGAAAACGAACCCGCGCAGCAACTGACCCAAATACGGCAGCATTGGCAAACCGCTACTCCAACGTGTCAACCCCTCGATCAGGAATGCGACTATCAACAGCGGAAAAAGCCTTAGGGCTCTGTTCCAGATGAATGCAGAAAAAATGATACGCCGCCCATTAAGCAGTTTTGCAAATAAGTACCCGCTCAAAGTCATGAACAAGGCGACCCCCACATGACCCTCAAGCAGAACCGAAAAAGGAAAAATGGGCGACGACGTCAGGTGGCCATCATTGACGTGAGAGAAGTGCCACGTGAACACAAGAAAAGCCGCCAAAGCCCGAACGTGATCAAGCCCAACGAAGTACTCTCCGGTCGACGATTTCAAAGGCTATCTCCAAGTCAATTCGTTGAAGCGCGCGGATAACGTTTGCGGCGCGGTGCTTTGTACATAAAACCGCCAAATTTCATGCCGCAAAAACGAATTCGGCCCCGGTGATAACATTCACCGGGGCCGAAAAAAGTGCAATCATATCCGATCAGAGACCGGTGGATACGTCGATTGTGTTGCCCTCTTCCAGGGTCACATATGCTTTTTTGACGTCTTTCCGGCGGCCCAGCTGGCCGCGGAACCGCTTGACCTTGCCTTTGGTCACGGTGGTGTTCACCGCTTTGACCTTCACACCAAATAGCGCCTCAACGGCCTCTTTGATCTGCGGCTTGTTGCTGTCGATCGCCACTTCAAAGACAACCGCGCCGTTTTCGGACGCCATGGTCGACTTTTCAGTAATGATCGGCTTGCGGATCACGTCGTAGTGTTCTGCCTTCGCGCTCATTTCAGACGAGCCTCCAGTGCTTCGACAGCCGCTTTGGTGAGCACCAGGGTGTCACGCTTGAGGATGTCATAGACGTTTGCGCCCATCGACGGCAGGATATCCAGACCTTCGATGTTCTTGGACGCTTTCAGGAACCCTTCGTTCACGGTCGCGCCGTCGATGACCAGAGCGCGTTTCCAGCCCAGGTTTGCAACCTGTTTGGCCAGAGCGGCGGTCTTGCCTTCGGCTTCGGCGTTCTCGATCACAACCAGTTCACCTGCCTTGGCTTTGGCCGACAGAGCGTGGCGCAGGCCAAGCTTGCGGAACTTCTTGGGCAGGTCGTGGCCGTGCGAGCGTACGACGGGGCCTTTGTAGATACCACCACCACGGAAGATCGGCGCGTTACGGTCACCATGGCGTGCGCCACCGGTGCCCTTCTGGCGATAGATCTTCTTGGTCGAGTAGCTGGTTTCCGAGCGGGTCTTGACCTTGTGGGTACCGGCCTGCGCATTGTTGCGCTGCCAACGGACCACACGGTGCAGGATGTCCGCGCGCGGCTCGAGGCCGAACAGATCGGCGTTCAGCTCGATGTCGCCGGCTTTGCCGCCGTCCAGTTTGATTACATCAAGTTTCATGCTTCACCACCTTCCGCGGGCGCTTCTTCCGCCGGTGCTTCGGTTGCGGCACCTTTTACGGCTGCCGGGAACGGCAGGCCTTCGGGTGCTTTCTTCTTGACGGCGTCCTTGACGGTGACCCAGCCCGATTTCGGTCCGGGAACAGCGCCTTTGATGAAGACCAGGTTCCGGTCGGCATCGGTTTTGACAACCTCCAGGTTCTGGGTGGTAACACGGGCAGCACCCATGTGACCGGCCATCTTCTTGCCTTTGAACACCTTGCCCGGGTCCTGACACTGACCGGTCGAACCGTGCGAACGGTGGCTGATCGAAACACCGTGCGAGGCGCGCAGACCACCAAAGTTCCAACGCTTCATCGCACCGGCAAAGCCTTTACCGATCGAGGTACCCGAAACGTCAACCTTCTGACCTTCCAGGAAGTGTTCTGCCGAAATCTCGGCGCCCACATCGATCAGGCCATCTTCGGAGACGCGGAACTCGGCCAGCTTACGCTTGGGCTCAACCTTGGCAGCGGCATAGTGACCGCGCATGGCTTTCGAGGTGCGTTTTGCCTTGGCAGCACCGGCACCCAGCTGAACGGCGGTGTAGCCGTCTTTGTCAGCGGTGCGCTGCGCAACAACCTGCAGGTTGTCCAGGTGAAGAACGGTCACAGGGATCTGCTTGCCGTCTTCCATGAACAGGCGGGTCATACCGACTTTTTTTGCGATAATACCAGAGCGCATTCTCATACCCTCCGATTACGACTGCAGCTTGATCTCGACATCCACACCAGCAGCGAGGTCGAGCTTCATCAGCGCGTCAACGGTCTGGGGGGTCGGATCAACGATGTCGAGAAGGCGCTTGTGCGTGCGGATCTCGAACTGGTCGCGGGATTTCTTGTCAACGTGAGGGCCACGGAGAACCGTGAACTTCTCAATCTTGTTCGGCAGCGGGATCGGGCCGCGCACGTTCGCGCCGGTCCGCTTGGCAGTGTTGACGATCTCTTGCGTGCTGGCATCCAGAACGCGATAGTCAAATGCCTTCAGCCGAATACGGATGTTTTGGCTTTGCATAGATACAGCCTTTTTTCAGGCGTTGAGGTTGAGAGGAGGACAGACGCGCATCGCCAACCCTCATCGAACCCAAAAGGCGGGAATCACCCCGCCTTAACGTTCTTATTGAGAACTCGCGCGTATTAGTGGGGTTGGTGGGGTTTGGCAAGGGGAATCGTATGCATAGTTAAAGAACTACGATCATAAAGACCTCCTCCTGCCTCATTGATCTTTAGTCATTCCTCAAGCGGTGGATTTCCCATTGCAGTCGATAGATTTCACTTTGCATCTTTGAAAACACCTCTCGTTCAAAAATGAACTCTTCCAGGATTTCCAACTCGGCAGCCTGATCACGATCAGTCTCCAGAACTTGCTGGAGAGCGATCCCTAAAGGTCCTCTAGCATCAAAAATCAAGCCTCGGGAACAAGGCTGCTGTAGGACGACGAATTCCTGCGGTTCGTGGTTAACGAGTATCGCAGGAACATTTGATTCAGCAGAAGGCATTGATGACAGAGGCGCACGGAGCGCAAAAAATAGCCTCCTGCGACTATCAAAATCCCCTGACAAGCCGAATGTGAACTCACGAGATATCACCACCAGCTTGTTTTCCGGACTCAATCTGGATGACACATCTCCTGTGATAATCTCCTCAACTCTAATTTCGAAACGAACATAACTTGGCCGCGGTCCAAGATCACGAAGTTCCACTTCGACTATCTCATACCTGTCTACGCTACCCACTATAACTGCGTCCGCATTAAGAACGTCGCTCAAATCAGCTTGCTTCGTGTAGCGGCACGCACTTGCTGGGGTAACAACCAAGCAGAATAAAAACGTCAGTGCCCTAAACAGCATAAGAAAACTCAATCTACTAAAAGTTGTTTCTCAATAATAACAAACCGCCCCAAGGTCTACCAACAGTAAAAAGGCCGCCCCATTGGGACGGCCTTCTTTAGTTCGCCGGTGTGGGCTCTCATTGCTTCTTTGAAGCAACTGCCGCCCACCGCTTTCCAA
>NZ_JBQFOW010000014.1:0-101195 GCF_056533855.1 Ruegeria sp. F11
CTGGGCTATAGCCCGCCAGCGCCCGAAACCATCATACCAATGGATCGCAGGCCGACGATGCACTAACAATCAATTTGGACCAGTCAGATGAGGCTGCTCAGGAGGGTATCTTCTCTGAATATCAAGAACACTTCGATCAAGACGGAAACAAAACAGGTTGGTCAGAGGATCGCGAAGGTGTTTTTACTGATTACACCGAACACTACGACAACGACGGAAACAGTACTGGTTGGTCAGAAGACCGCGAAGGCGTGTTCACTGACTACACCGAGCACTACGACAGCGATGGGGACAGTACTGGTTGGTCAGAGGATCGCGAAGGCGTGTTTACTGATTACACAGAGCACTTCGGTGCCAATCCAAAAATTGGTAGCCGTTCCCGCACAAAGACCACCTCAAAAGCAACGTCGGCCAACTCGTCAAGAAGCAGCGCAACAGGCGGGTACTCCTCAAGCGTTTCTAGCACCGGTGGTACTGGTCGCTCAAAGCAGCCAGAGGGCATAACTTCAGATTTAGTATTGGGGCTTTTGTCGATCTTCGCACCGCTTTTGCCAATTCTGGGGTACCTAGTGGCCGCTCCCTTCATTATGAAATTCGGTTTATCCCTCGATGGCCTTTGGGCAATTCCAGGAATGCTCCTCGCCCTAGTTGCTCTCCCTGGTGCGTTTGTTGACATGATAATTCTCGGATTGCTGGGAATTTGGTAACTGCACTCTAACTTGCGGCAATCTGTTCTCACTGCAATTTGAACGTGTTTTTATGGGATGTTCTGGAGCCGAACGTATTTCGACAGAAGAGTATCATAAGCCCACGCGACCGATGAATACATGGACTACGCAACATAGGTACTGAGTGTATTACTTGTTCGCCACAATTGGTGGAAGCAAGTCAGCGCCACTTCTTAACGGGTTATCTGGAAGCCTCTGTTCCGGAGGTAACGGTGTGATAGCAGGAGCGTCGACAACGACTGTCGGGAACTCATCGCCCCAAAAACCACCCCATCTTACACTGCATTCACCGAGCGCGGAAATGACTTCTGGCGGCACAAGACTTGCTCCAAAAGTCCAAAGGCCCGCTTGTTCATCCCTAACTTCATACGCAACCCTTTCGCTTTGAGACACATCAAGAAGGGCGACCCAAGTCACGTGATACCCAAGCCTTCTGCCGACAACAAAAAAGAACCCGTCAGCTAGCCGTTCGCTCTCATGTTGATATGGCAGTTCGAGGACAGCTTGTGTCAGTTCCCAAGGTGTTCCGTCGACAGGTTCAATATGGCCATTCACAGTGTTTGCGCAGGACACAACATCTACTGCGACTTCGGCCCCTTCGGGAAAAACCGGTTTCGGTACAATTGAGTTCTCAGCAAACACTGGCAAGGAACAGAGAAAGAGTGCCGTCACCAACGCCGAACATAGCGATTTTTTAATGCACATTAGGTAATTAGTAGAACCCAATGTTTCCAGCGCCATTGTCGTCTTGCCATTGGTTATTCGCTACTTGTTCTGATTGCGCTGTGCTTGCTTGGCTTCGAATTGCTCCCAAACCTTTATGCGCCCCTTTTGCCGTGCGTCAGCCAGCCACAACTTCTTTCTCACTTCGGGCAATTCCAGATCACTGTACTTCCCATCCGAGAACTTCGGCCAGTCTATCGCCATCCCCAGCTTGACCATTTCCGCAGACAGGTCGCGCCCATCCTCAAGGTAGCACTTTGCCACTGTACGACCATGGGTATCCTCAGCAGTGACCACTGCCCTCACCTTTTGCCCCTTGCATAGGGATACTAAAGCCCACTTAGCTTTCTTGCCGTACGGGTGGTTAATCTCGGGCGCATCTACGCCAAACAGGCGCACTTGGGTTCTCTGTATTTTTATGGTGTCGCCGTCCACAACATAGGCTGAGCCTTCCAAAACCTTTTCTATGGGTTCAGGTATTGCACTGCAAGCGTCAAAACGCGGTGGCTGCTGAACCCCTTGGGTGCGTGATGCGCTCAATCTCGGCTTCAAGTCCGAAGCTGGTTTATAGGTCGGCTTGGTGCTTCTTTCTGGCTGGCTCTTGTTATGCACAACGAACAGCACAACTACCCCAGCAATTACAAGCAGTATCAGTACTTCCACAAGATCGGACCTTGTAATTGGTTTGGTTCAAAACACACGCAGAGAAGCCCGCAGACGCACTGCACGTTATGGTTGATACTGGGATGACGGAAAGCTTTTATCCAGCGAAAAGTGGCAGCAATTCGCCACCTCAAAACACCATACACCCGCAAGCAACAGCGGATGCCACGACTTACGTGCATTAAAACTGCTTGGAAAACGACTGTGCACACAACACCGGGCACACCCCTCGGGCCTTATCAATGGAGACTGCACAGAGGAAACGACTGCACACTTTGCTATGCAGCCTGAACGAAGGTGATCAATAGGAGTTGCATAAGCCAAAGTGTGACACTACGGTGAGACATACTGCAAACCATCACACTAAAATAGTGTTTACTATCAGTTCATTAGGCGTTCGGCGGCGTTTCCCCCAGGGCTCCACCAAAATGCTAACATTTCAGCGTCAGAACTATCCGGCAGGCAGCGCACCTGAATGACCCGGCTTAGGCGACTACTGCGGTTCCGCGCTGCTCAGTGTGCCCATGTTTTAATATCGATGCGCGTCAGGCCATCGAACCGGGCAGGCCTTTAGGTAATATTCTGGAACATTGCGATTGGCCGCTTCCGCTGGCAAAAACGCAGACCTTCTTGGAAACCTTAATCTTTGTGGCGGAACAAACCCTACATCCGACACGTTGTCGCAATAGTTATGCCCTGTTCTGTTTCTATCAGCAGTTAGTCCTGCCGATATGTTGATTAGTCCGGTTTTAACGAGGGGGTCTTCGGCGGGATAGGGGGTGAGCGTTTGGTTGCCCTGAAAGTGGCCCAACCACTCCCCCCGCCTTGATAACCCTGAATGCAGATCCTGCGTCCGAAAACCCGGCTTTCCCGGTTGGCAACCGCGCCGATACGGCGTGGTGCTCATGCCGGGAAGACCATTCGGTAATCCATTCTCGAAAAACGCCGCCCCGGTTAGGGGGCGGCGTTGGTGTCAGGTGATGCAGATCGCTTACTCAGCGGCCTGTGTGGCGGCACCCTGCTTGTCGCGCTGACCGTCACGGAACAGCGCCTTGGCCAGTGCGATGCACATTAGGCCCATCACCATCGTAAACGGCAGCGCGCCGATGATCATCGCATTGCGCAGCGCGTCCATCGGGTTGTTGTCACCTGCTGCCAGGATCAGCGCCCCGATCACGGCGGTCAGGATTACGCCCCAGATGATTCGGTGCTTGATGCCGGTTTCCTGGCTGCCGCCCGACATGATGGTGTTCATCACCAGAATGCCCGAGTCAGCGGATGTGACCAGGAAGGTCATGATCAGGATCACGCACATGATGTTCAGCATCGAAAGCAGCCCGCCGTCGATCATGTAGGACAGCGTCACGAACAGCTTGTTGGTGTTCGAGGCCCCGATGATTGCGCCTTCTGCAGCACCAGCCAGTTCCAGATCGATCGCGGTGCCGCCCAGAACGGTCATCCAGGCAAAGCAGACCAGTGCCGGAGCGAACACGCAACCCAGAATGAACTCACGCACCGAACGACCCTTGGAGATGCGCGCCAGGAACAGGCCCACGAAGGGCGAGAACGCGATCCACCAGGCCCAGTAGAACGTGGTCCAACCCGCCTGCCAGCCGAACTGACGACCCTGCTCGCCTGCGGCATAAACTGCGGCCAGCGTTTCCTCGTCCAACTCGGCGGCTGCACCTTCCAGACCGTCCTTGAAGCCAGCAAAGCTGCCCCAAGCATTGGTCGCACCGCCGACAAGGTCATTGGCATGCGCCTGCGCGGCCTCGGGCAGAGAGGCCGCAAAGGCCTCGGTCGACAGCGGGCCATAGGCGCTGAAGCTGAGCGACAGGAAGTGCAGGATATAGTCAACCATCGCCGAGCCATAGGTGGTCATCGCGAAGACGAATGAACCGAAAACCACGAACGTACCCAGCAGGATGATCGACAGTACAAGGTTCAGGTTCGACAGGTATTTGACGCCACGACCAACCCCGGACACAGCCGAGATGATCGACAGGCTCATGATGACAACCAGTCCAGCGATCAGACCTACTTTACTGGGGGTCGGCACCTCGCCGCCCAAATCCATGACCCAGCCCATGCCGGTGATGGCATAAAGACCGTCGATGAATTGGCTGACGCCGTAACCGATTGTCACCGACACACCCAGGATGGTGGCGACGACGCCCAACACATCAACCACATGGCCCAGAAACCCGTTCATCAGCTTCCCGAACAGCGGTGTCAGCGCCGAACGGATCGTCAGCGGCATGTCGCGAGTATAGGCATAATAGGCCAGCGACAGGCCCGTCACCACGTAGATCGCCCAGGCGTGGAAGCCATAGTGCAGATAGGTGAAGCGATAGGCCGATTGCAGCGCGTCGGGCGAGTTCCCCTCGACCGCGCCCGAGACGACGACGGGATTCGATCCCCACAGGCCCAGCGGCTCCGCTGTGGCAAAGACCATCAGGCCCACGCCGAGACCGGCGCCAAACATCATCGAAAACCACGAGAAATTGGAAAACTCAGGCTTCTCGCCGGGCGTGCCCATGATCCGTTTGCCAGTGCTCGGGATGATGGCCACGATAGCCAGAAAGAAGAAGAACAGACCCACAATAATGACGTAAAAGCTGTTGAAAAGCTCAAGCAACCTGCTGTTCAAGCTGCCCAAGGTGCTGTTGGCGTTTGCCGGGAACACCAGCGCCCAAAGGACAAGGGCGACCATAATGGCCTTGCTGATCAGCGCAATCGGTACGCTGTAATTTTCATAGAAACCGGCATCCGCCGTTTCTATCTCCAGATCCGTAAATGGCTCAGGTACCGACATATTATTCCTCCCGTGTTGTCGATCCGTATGGTTCGGACTGCCGTTACAGCCGCTGATTTATTCTTGTTTTTGCTTGATGTTTCAGAGCATTGCCCAAAGCAGGCTGGCAATCGCATTGTGCGCTTTGTCTGTTCATCGTCAGTCCTTTGCCAGTTCCCGTTTGCTCAAACCAAACAGGTTTCAGCGGGAGCGATTGACTGTGCCCGAGCTTTCATTCCGGGCAGGGTGTCGATTGCCACGTGTGTTGGTTCGCCTGCGTATAGGTTTGCCCGGCAGGTGGCGTGACTAGAACCGACGTAATTTGCCGCTTCGGCGACCCGCGTCGCAAACCGGACGCTCAAATGTACCTTCAGCGTATCATTCGCTGGTCTTCAACGGGAAAAATTTTAATAGTCAAGCGAGGCCAGTTCATCCGAAGCCCGGAAACCTGAATAAATGTCCAGACGCCACTACAATTTGCCACCCCTCACCACCCTGTCCGCCTTTGAAGCGGCGGCGCGGCATCTGAGCTTCAAAAACGCCGCCGAGGAGCTTTCGGTCACGCCAGGCGCGGTCAGCCATCAGATCAAGGCGCTTGAGGGCGATCTGGAGACGGCACTGTTTCAGCGTAAACATCGCGGGGTCGATCTGACCGATGACGGCAAGGCGCTGTACGAGGCGCTGTCGACTTCTTTCACCCGCATCTCCAAGGTGTTGGCGGCCATCCGCGACCGGCCCACCGGCGAAAAGGTCACCGTTGGGGCGACGACGGCGGTGGCGGCCCTGTGGCTGTCACACGCAATCATCCGGTTCTGGCGCGAAAACCCGGAGGTGAGTGTTGACCAAATCTCGCAGGATCGCCCGTTTCGGGATCGACCAGATGTGGATTTCTTCATCCGCTATGGCCGCGACAACGATCCCAGCCTATCGCATACGCCCTTGTACCGGGATCATCTGATCCCCGTCGCCAGCCCGGACCTGGCCAAAAAACTGTCCGGCGCAAGCCTGCAGGACCTGGCCGCCCAGCGCCTGATCCATCTGGACTCGGATGATCGCAGTTGGACCACCTGGCCGGACTGGTTTCAGCAGCTTGGCTATACCGGCACCATCCCGGTGGATTCGCGGGTCAACAGCTACTCGGTCGCTCTGCAACTGGCGCGCAAGGGGGCCGGGTTGGCTTTGGGCTGGCAGCGGCTGATATTGCCGATGCTGCAGTCGGGAAAACTGGTCGCCATCGGACCGCATCACCTGACCGCACCCAATCAGTTCTACCTTGTGGGCCGCCCCGACGATGAACTGTCGGACAATGCCCGCGCCCTCAAAGACTGGATCATTGACGAAGTTCGCAGCGGCTCGGATGAAATCAGTTAAACCGTTGATGAGCTTTTCTGATATTGCGCCGCGCCTATTGACCCGGCCAATAGGGTAAAGTCAGGGTAATCCCAGCCATAGGAGAGTTCGATGAACAAGCACAGCGCGCTTTCGTCCGTTCTGGCCGATGTCAACACCGCCAACGGTCTGCCGAACGAACATTATATCGATCCCACGGTATTTGCCGAGGAACGGCAATCTGTCCTCTACTCCAACTGGTCCGGGATCGGGTTTGGCAAGGACGTGCCCGAAGCGGGCGACGCCAAGCCGGTTGATTTTCTGGGCATGCCCCTGCTGATCGTGCGGGACCGCGACGGTGAGATCGGCGTGTTCCAGAACACCTGCCGTCATCGCGGCATGATCCTTGTGGACGCGCCGAAAAAGATCGGCGGCGCCATCCGCTGCCCCTATCACAGCTGGTGCTACAGCCTGAAAGGTGAATTGCGCGCGACCCCTCATGTGGGCGGTCCGGGGCAGAACAAGCACGAAGACGTCGACAACAATGACCTTGGGCTGATCCGCATCCGGTCCCATGTCTGGCGCGATGTGATCTTTGTCAATGTCGACGGCACCGCGCCCGCATTCGAAGACGCCCATGCCGCGCTGCTGGAACGCTGGACCGAGTTCGAGCAGCCTCTGTTTCATGGCGGCGACGTGTCGTCCCTCAAGCTTGAGGTCAAAACCAACTGGAAGCTAGCGGTCGAGAATTTCTGCGAAAGCTATCACCTGCCCTGGGTGCATCCCGGCCTGAACAGCTATTCCCGGCTGGAAGATCACTACAACATCGAAGCGCGTGGGCAGTATTCCGGTCAGGGCACCCTTGTCTATCGCCAGTTAAAGGATGAGGACGGCGCAACGCTGCCCGATTTCGCAAACCTCAGCGACAAGTGGGATGAGGGCGCGGAATACATCGCGGTCTATCCCAACGTGCTGCTGGGCGTGCAACGCGACCACAGCTTCGCGATCATCCTCGAACCGGTCGATCACGAACACACCGTGGAACATATCGAGCTTTACTACTCTGTCAGCGAAACCGAGTCCCCGGAACTGGACGATTTGCGCACCGCAAACGCGCATCAATGGCAGGCTGTGTTCGAAGAGGACGTCTTTGTCGTCGAAGGCATGCAAAAGGGCCGTCACGGCCTGTTGTTCGACGGCGGGCGTTTCTCGCCGGCCATGGACGGGCCGACCCACAATTTCCACCACTGGGTTGCCACACAGGTTGAAAATGGCCGAACCGCAGCCGAGTGACGGTACAGGCGATCTGGACCGCCGATTACTGGATGCGCATGCGAGAAACGACCTGAGCGATCTGGTGCGGCTCTACACTCTGGCCGCTGATGAACGGGAGCAGGCAGGCGATATCGACGCCGCCTGTTTCTTTCTGACACACGCTTTTGTCTTCGCACTCGAAGCTGGCGCACCGCAGGCCGACGCGTTGAACGCCCGTCTGGCTAGCCACGGCCGAGCGCACAGGCTTACGTTCTGATCCCAAGGTTGACCTAACGGGACCCTGTTCAGGTCACCGCAAGCGCATATACTTATCCTCAGACGCCTTGTGTTCGGCGCAGGAGGGACGGGCGGTTGGATCACAACACAGACATGCTGATCATCGGTGCCGGTTTTTCAGGCCTGATCATGGCGCTGGAAGCCCGCAGACGCGGTATTCGCGACATCGCGATTCTGGAGAAAGCCGATGATATCGGCGGCACCTGGCGCGAGAACACATATCCCGGTGTGGCCTGCGATGTGCCCTCGCATCTGTATTCCATGGCCACACACCTCAACCCGAACTGGAGCCGCGCCTATGCCGGTGGCGCGGAAATTCAGGCTTATCTGCAGAAGGTCGCGCGGGACGAGGGGCTCTATGACCTGTGCCACTTCTATCAGCAGCTGAAATCCGCCCAATGGGACGGTTCGCGCTGGCAGGTGGAAACCGAAAGCAGAGACCGCTGGTCCGCGCGCTTTCTGGTCTCGGCCATCGGCGCGCTGCATATTCCAAGCATTCCCGACATTCCCGGCGCAGACAGCTTCCCCGGCCCGTGTTTTCATTCCGCCCAATGGGATCATGATGCGGTGATTGCGGGCAAGCGGATCGCGGTCATCGGCACCGGGGCCTCGGCGGTTCAATTTGTGCCCGAGATTGCCAAAACCGCCGCGCACGTGACCGTTTTCCAGCGCAGCGCGCCTTACGTGCTGCCCCGCCCGGACGGGCCGATCGCGCCGTGGGTACGCCGCCTCTATAGTCGCATACCTCTATTGCCCCGCCTGCGGCGCAAGCTGATCTACACAGTGTTCGAGCATCGCCACCGGGTCTTCCGGGGCGAGCAGCGGATGGTGAATTTTGCCATGAAAATGTGGCGTAAATCTCTTGAGAAGGCGATTTCTGACCCAACCCTGCGGCAGCACCTGACCCCTGACTACCAGATCGGCTGCAAGCGGATTCTCAGTTCCAACGACTGGTATCCCGCGCTGGCCCGCGACAACGTTACCCTGATCCCGTCCGGCGTGACCTCGATTGACGGGGACCGGATCACAGCTGCGGATGGAAGTGTGACACAGGCCGACATTCTGATCTGGGGCACGGGGTTCCACGTCACCGACGTGGTCGAGCGGCTGGACATAACCGGCACCGATGGCCTGACCCTGCAGGCAGCCTGGGCCGACGGAATGCAGGCCCATCTGGGCACCGCCATTTCCGGGTTTCCGAACTTCTTCATGTTGCTGGGCCCGCATACCGGGCTGGGCCATAACTCGGTCGTTCTGATGATCGAGGCGCAGGTCGGCCATATCGGCCGCGTCCTTGACCAGATGCAGCGACAGAACCTGACCGCCATCGCCCCCGACCCGGCAAAACAAACCGCCTTTACCCGCGAAATGCAGGGCCGTCACCAAAACAGCGTCTGGCAGGTCGGCGGCTGCACCTCCTGGTATCAGGACTCGCAGGGGCGCAACACGACATTGTGGCCCGGAACCGTTGGCGAATTCGAGAACCGCATGGCACAATCCGGGCTCGAGCAATATCTTTCCGCCTCACCCCCAGATCGGGACCCGTAAGATGACCGCATTTCTGATTATCGTCCTTCTGATCGCCGCCTTCTTTCTGGTCATGCACCTGTGGACCCGTAAACTAACCCGCGAGGGCAGTATCCGCGTCCCCCAGCCGGGGCAGATCACTCCCGTGCGGGGCGGCAATATCCATTATGTGGAAAAGGGCGACCCGTCGAAACAGACCCTTGTCATGATCCACGGGTTGACGGGCCAGTTGCAGCACTTCACCTATGCGCTGGTGGATGTGCTGGCCGATGAGTACCACATCATCGCCCTCGACCGCCCCGGCTGCGGATACTCGACCAGAGACTCAGCCGATCTGGGCCGCCTACCCGAACAGGCCCGCATGATCCAAGAGTTTCTGGAGACCAAAGGCGTGACAGATGCGGTTCTGGTCGGGCATTCGCTGGGCGGAGCCGTGTCGCTGGCTATTGCGCTGGACTACCCCGACAAGGTCAAAGCGCTCGCCCTGCTGGCTCCGCTGACGCAGAAACTGCCCGGCACACCTCCGGTTTTCAAACCGCTTGAGATCCGAACGGAATGGCTGCGCAGCTTCATCGCCAACACAATCGCCGTGCCCATCGCCGCCAAAACCGCGCCCCACACGCTGGACACCGTCTTTGCCCCCGAACCGGCCCCGGCCGATTTTCTGGACCGCGCCGGCGGCGCACTGGGGCTGCGCCCCTCGGCCTATGTGACCGGATCGCAGGATGTCGTGGGGCTGGATGACAGCCTGGGCCAACAGGTGGCCCGCTATCCCGAGCTGGCCGTGCCCGGAGGCATCCTGTACGGCGCGCAGGATGTCATCCTGTCGGCCTCGGTCCATGGCCCGCCGATGACACGGTTTGGTCTGTCCAACGAACAAATCGAGGGGCTGGGACACATGATCCCACTGACCGCCCCCGACACATGCGCCGCCTTCATCCGCCGTATGGCCGAAGGTCAGAAGGACAAGGCAGAGGCCGCCAGCACGCAGGGATAAACCCGCACCCAAAAGAATCCGGTTTGCGGGGTCATTTCCCTCTTGACCCTCTCGGGCCCCTCGCTTACATCGCCTCTCACTCGTGGCGGAGTAGCTCAGTTGGTTAGAGCAGCGGAATCATAATCCGCGTGTCGGGGGTTCAAGTCCCTCCTCCGCTACCAGAATTTCCCTAAGCATATCATCAACTTATGCAGAAGCTGCGGATTGCAGGCCGTGACGCATGTCTGAATTTTGTGCGTTTTTTTGTGCGTTTTTCTGAAAAAATGTGTTAATCGGGCTGAAACGCATGGACAGCGCGCCGAGTTCCTGGCTCTGCCCAGCGCCCATTATCCGCCATTATAAAATGGTCAGCCCCAAGGAAGGTTTTGTGAGGTCGGATAACCTGCCCGTCAGTCAGGTTTCACCGTTATTTCCCGTTAAAAAACGGGCGGACATGAAACAACCGGCCCTATCCTGGACCGCAAGTTAAGCCAAGGTCGGCTCAGCGCACAAACCGGGCTTTCGCTTCATTGCGCCGAGTTCCTCTCTAAAGGTTACGAGGCGGTCAACCAAAAACTGATTCCCAGGTAAAGCGCCAGGTCAAAAACGGTCGATTCCGCCCGTGACACAAACTTACGAGTTTTGGTAGACGCAAGTAAGATGAGCCTTCTGCTTCTACAGATGACCATTCTCAAGTAAGATGATGTTGGCAGCAGCTTTCGTGAAGGTGCATAGCGCTGATGATACCAGACCTTTTTTCAATTGCAGTCCCAGCCGCCATAGGCGGTGCAATCAACTGGTCTACGCGGAGGCTGTTAGATGCGGTTGTTGGGTGTCCCGCGTGCGGCATAGACCACGAGCGCACTGTCTCGAACCACGTTAACAACAATTTGGAATGCGGCTGCAGCAAGTCTCTGGAACAGCATGTAGCCGCATCGCAACCAACGTTGGTTAACGGGAGGCTCATGTCTGCCCAGATTTTTAACCCTCACTGGCAAACCAAAAAGGGATTTTTTGGCGGGGTACAGGGCCATTGGTTCATTCTCGATGTCGCGACATCAGGAATGGCGAACAATGGTATTGTTGTTGAAGGAAAACTTGAACAGTTTCGAGGAAGTTGGGAAAGGGAAATGGGGCCAGCCGTGCTCAACAATAATTCAAACCGTTGTAACCATCCGCAAATATCTTGGTGGTTTGACACGGCCTTCCCGAGGGGAGACATTGTCGCGTCCATGTCAGTGAAGACGCTAAATGGGGACGTTCTTCATGACATTTCTGCCCCCTATAAATTTGTATAGTCAGACCACCCGGTTCAAGGGGTGGTCTCTTGTCGGATAGTGGAGCGGATTGCTCAGATATTCACGTACCCCAAAATGCGGTCTGCATCCTCTCGGAATAGCACGTGGAACTCTGCATCAACTAACCCATTCTCTCGGGACATTATGCGTCCTTTGATTGCCAGGTCTTTGATGTCCTGCGCGGGGATTTCGAGCATCCGACTTTCAAGCGCGTAGAACTCAACACTTACAGGTTCAACATGCTCCTTGTAGTGATCCTCGACAAGGCCGTAGCGGTCGGGGTCGCTGTTCGCTATCAGCCCTGCATCTAAGGCGTTGTTTTCGTCAATCAGGCCTCCGTAGCGGTTCCCGAGTTCTTCCCATTCACGATACAGGCGCTGAATGGGCGTCTCGTCGGCAATCATTTCACGCGCTACGGCCCCGGTTGCAATTGCCCCGGCTAGTGCCGGAATGCTGGATTTCAGAAGTGTACGGCGGTGAAAATTAGTCATTGGTGTTACCTCCTATACCAGCAGGCGCAGCGCGTCTGCGTTCAAAGTGCGGTACTGTTCATCGTCGTGGGCACCCTCGACGCGCAGGGCGATAACGACTTTCACGGCAAGATCGCGCGGGCCTTCGATGGGCTGCTCCATTATCTCGGCCTCGATTTCCACCATGGCGAGATAGGCAGGATCGACAAACTTGCGCTCATGGTCCCGGTCATTCTTGTTTGCGTCCGGGTTGCTTGCCGCGCGGTCTGCCGCAAGCAGCGCTTCGCCCTCATCGGCAAGGCGGTTGTATTCGGCGTTGGCCTTTTCCCACCGCGCGAACAGTCGCTCAATGGGTGTGGCCTGTGCGACTGCGCCCGCCTCGGAAGGGCGGCTTACTTTCCCCGACAAGGATTGGAGTGTGCCCAGAACGTTTGACAGCACTTGGCCATCCAAGTCACCAGCAACGCCGCCAACCAATTCATAGTTGGCCTCATCGCTCAGTGCGAATTCAAGCTGCGCCGCCGCACCTTCCGAGGTGCTGGCCGGTGTCCGGCAAATCCTCTTTTCGAGTTCCTTGCACCGAACCCAGACAGAGTTGGTGGGCTCAAGGTCGGGTGCATCAGGTGCGAACACATTTTGAAACCCTGCCTTATGCTCTGCTACCCACGCGATATGCGGGTCTATGGTTTCCGAGGCTGCAGCGGTTGCGCCGATGGACAGGGCGGCAACAGGCGCAGATTGGATAAGGGTGCGACGGTCAATCATGGTGTTTCCTTTCGGGCGGTTGGGTTCTCAGGCGTTCACGCGGTCAAGGGCTTGGTTCAGCCGGGCCGCGTGAGATATCGCCATTTCGGTTACCAGTGCTTGCTCATCCTCGCAGCCGGGGACGCAGAGCATTGCGTTAAGTGCCCGCAACAGGTTCTGGACAATCACTGCCTCTGATTGCATCTGCTCCGGGGGCATTGTGTTCTGGTGTGCCATTGCTGGCCCTCCTATTGAGTGAAGTGGTGAACGTGGCCGTCTGCGGCGATGCGGGACACGGTTGCGAGGTTCACAGAGCGCGGGGCCTGTGCCTCGGTATCCCAGACCGGCAGAAGGTGAGGATGGCGGCGTTTGCGCGTCTCAATGGCTGTACGGGCCGCTTTGGACGCTGCATCGCCTTTGACATGCTGGCGCAGGGTTGCGGGCTGTACACGCATGGTGCGCTCTGTGCCGTCCTTCTTGATGAAGGTGACAGAAACGAACCGGCCTTTTGCCTTGGCAATCAGGTCGCGCTTTTCTGCAAATGCCTCGGCCTGCGCTTCGTGTTCCAGCGCGGCCTCAAGGGCCGCTGCCAGTTCGTCATACTTGCGATAGTCCGCTTGAGTCCATGTGTCCTTGTTCTGCAGCATGTTCATGGCTTCGCGGATGTGATCCGCCTCGGTCTTGCTGGCGCGGCGTACTGCGTCCTTCGCTTCGTCCCATGCCTGCCACAGAGTATTGCGCCAGATAACCCGGTGAAACTTGCGTCCTGCCATGATGGCCCATGCGCGGTTCATGATGTTCTGGAGGTCATACATGGTGGAAACCCTTACCTTGTGCTGCTTACTGATAACTTTATATCACTAGACATTACTGATAACAAGTGCACAGTGAGAAAAAGTTCTCATAAGGTCCAAGATATGAAAAAACCAATTAAAGCCGCCCGAGTTCTGGCGGACCTTACGCAACAAGAATTGTGTGAAATGGCGGGTGTGCCTCTAATAACCCTGCGACGTCTGGAAGGCCGCCCCTCACATAAAGGGCTGGTCTCAGACGAGACAGAGGCGGCAGTTATTCAAGCGCTCGAAAGTGCGGGCGTTGACTTCATTCCAGAAAACGGGGGCGGCCATGGTGTCCGCCTGCGAAATAGATTTGAGGGCGGCGAGCGCGGCTCTGGGGCGGCTCATGACTGACCCACAAATCTTAGAGCAGTATGTGAGACTTGTTCCAGCGGGCGGGTCGCAAGACGAGTTTTTATTTGACCTGAAATTGCCCACAGTCTCGGCACCAGGCGACAGGATGGACGTGGAATGGAAAGGTGTAAAATACAATTGCTTGGTGGTGTCCAGAGCCTTTGAGGTTTTGATGGATGACATTGATGGCAGCGATAGTTTCGGTGAACATTTTCCACCTGTAAAAACAATCGTCTTTGTGGAGGAACTCGCGGTAGATGCCTTGAACCTGCGTCGGGGGAAGTTCACTCAGAAAGGTGACCAGTGACTAAGTTCAAATTTGTTTCCGGCCTACTCATTGCATCTGCGCTGAGCGCGTGTACCGAAATTGAAATTGACAGAACAACGCCTTCCTCATGGTACTACGAACGATATTCGTCCAAGCGTGACCGAGTAGTTCACTTGCCATCAGGCCCTGCGCGTGTCCTCGTATTTGAGCAAGTTCATTTCGCCATACCGTTCATCGATGACGAAGGTAACGAGTATGGGCATGCAGATGGCTGGCGTACCGAAATTGAGGTGTTTTTCCCAAAAGACCAGTTGCCCGAAAATTCGGTGGAAGCCGGAAAGAGCGCTGCAATGGAGTTATGCAATGAATTTGATGGCTCAGAGGTTCTTGAGGAACATCCGCACTATGTGCGCTTCGCGTCTTATTGCTGAATTCATGGACGTGAACTGAAACCAGACCAGGAGTAACAGGTGACCTTCCAGTTTCCGCCCCGTCTGATGCAGGCCAAGGCCGCAGCGCATTATCTCGGCGTTTCTGCGTCGAAACTTCGAACCTTAGGCATTCCAGTAAAGGTATCCGGTGCGAACAGGCTCTACGATATTCGCGACTTGGATGAGTATGCCGACAAACTGCCGTACGTGGATGGAGACGGAGACACAAGCGATGCTGACCAAGCGTGGGGAGGCCCGGACAAGCGGAAACCATTGCCGTGGCCAAAGCGTTACAGAAGTGGCAGGGAATGAATGGCTGGCCCTTTGGGCGTGGGTCAAGGACTCAGAGGAAACCTAATTGCTCGTATTCATAGACGAAACCGGCGACCCTGGCTTTAAGCTGGCTGCAAAACGACGTACCCTTTTGCATCGATATCTCTCAAACCGGAGGTCTCGACTCTTATCGCGAACTATAGAATTAAGAGCGAATGGACCAGAACTCACAAATTCCCCCAGACGCTATTGCAATCGCAGCACAAATTGGCCGTTTAGACCTAATTTCTTTGTTATTGGCCGCCATAGGCCTTATCTTGGTAGCAGGAGGTATTTTTGCCTTTGTGAACCTACGAAGAGTTGCCCGAGCCCAAGCCGAAAGCGAAGCTCGGGAAGTCGCAGAGGAGGTAGCTGAGCGTGTTGCTAATCAGTACCTACAGCGAGAACTGCCAAAAATACTGAGTGAATATGAGGATATTTTTTCATCAAGCAGTGATATGAGTGACCAAATAGCAGGTGCACAAGATGTCAGGGAGGGCGAGTAATGAAACTATCGGAACAGTTAGAACTCATTAACAAAGCGCGGAAAACCGCACCCGTAGACCTGCACATGCTGGCCGCATCGCTCGGTGTAAGGGTAAAGTTGGCGTTTCTCGCTGATAAAGTATCTGGGATGATTGAGAAGCTTGGGGACACCTACTTAATCACTTTGAGCGCATTTGATCCTCCGACCCGTCAAAGATTCACGCTGGCGCATGAGTTGGGCCACTACATTATGCACCGCCATTTGATTGGCGATGGCTTGGACGATGACAGGGCCTATAGAAGCACGGACGTTGGAAAGTACCACAACACTGCAGTTGGGCCTCGTGAGGAAACTCAAGCTAACAAGTTCGCAGCCTCCCTTCTGATGCCCGATGAGCTGATTCAGCAAGAATGGGATCGGCTCAGCCCTGATGTGGATGCAATGGCTTCGCACTTCGGCGTCTCTAAGCACGCGATGTGCATTAGGCTGGGGCTTCCGTACTAACAACTCCTCTGCCCCGGGAATCATACCAATGAACAAGCCCCGCTCCGGCGGGGCCTTTGCATTCTAACAGAATTTGAAAGTATTAGGCTAAAACCATCCGGTTCGATTGTCGCAGCTTTTCCCCTCAAAACACTTAATGCGCACTGCATTTCCCGACTCTTTTGGAATCGTGCACCTACCCTCTGCAATTCGTTGGTCGAGGTCGGGGCGAGGGATGTCTTCAATTACCAACAGAACATCAACCCATGTCCTACCTTTTCCAACGCCCTTCTTAGGAGTAACCGCATACAGCCGAACACCGCCCGCTGAAATTTCCGCCTCAAAATGCGCAGAGTTTCTGCTGACAATTTCCAATCCTACGCGGCAGTACGCGCGCATTTCCCCACTTGGGTCGGCTAAGATATCTGCGTTTGTCTCATTGCCTCGGCGCCGATAAGTTTCGTTGGAAGCATATGCCGCCCAATCAACCACATCGGAGTCCCATCCGACAGCCTCGGCCATCCGTCTCATAGCGGCTTTGCAGCTCTCATTGTTTGCGCAGTCATTTAAGATGTCGTGAGGCCCCTTTGGCTCCATCACAGGGTTAAAGTGGTACTTAAGGATGCGAAAATCCTGTGCGTTGGCTATGCCGGTCGAAAAGAAAATTGAAAGCAATATAAAAAAGTATCGCATTGCTACGCCCCCAAGTCCTGACTGAAATCCAAGCTACCGATAGCACAAAGTTGGTGAAAATACGATTCTTACTGACCCATTGTGCAGGGTTCACAATAGACGCTACCAACCAACAATCCGACAAAAGCCCAGTCCCTTGACTGCCAACCAATCTTGATCCCTTAGCAGCCCATATTGACGCTGGCGGTGTGCCATGCGCTGTGTGCTAAGTAGTCGCTCGTGGTAGGCCTCCTAATGAAAGGAGGCCCGGATATCACGCTATCGCAGCTTATTGAGTTGAAAAATGGTCACTTGGCAAACAACCATTTTCAGGTGAATCTGCCCCTATCTGGTGGAGGGGAACTGATGCCGCGCAGAACTGCACAATATGATTCCGAACTTTATAGTTTGCAGCGCAAATTCGACGGTTTGCTGTGTGTCATTCTTGAACGTCTTCCCCGTGAGTTGCGTTCAGCTAGCTTCGGTTTGGGCGAAGCGGAGAACTCTGAAGCGTTTCGGGAAGCAAAATACAGTTTCTCGGCAATGTGCATCGAAGAAAGTAGAAAAAGTATCGAAAAAACCAATAGCGATTGGGGCTATGCCCAAGAGCGCTGTGATTGTGTCCTGTGCAGGTCTAGCGAAGCCGCAAAACGGGGCATTGAGAAGCATCTCTACCCTGGCGCGGGGGCTGACTGCCCTGTCATGGCCGCTATTATCTATAGCGCCCAACGAGATTTCGAAGAATCTGCAGCTCGGCAAGTCGAGATTGAAGCGGAGCGCGCTGCCGAGGTTGAAAGGCTCGGCGTAGTATATCTAACAGACATTTCTTTACCCGCAGAGCCAAGGCGCAGGTATTTCCAAACGTTCGAACGAAGCGACGAAGACTTAGCAAAGGTTGAGGAACGACTGAAAGTCATGGGTTTTGTTCGCGTAGAAAGTCCTATCCGAAAAGGTGTAACAGAAATACGGTGGGAAATGCACACAGAAACGGCATATGTATTAGCCGATCCATTCCCGCAAAAAAGTGTTCGCATTAGAGCGTGGCCTAGAGGTACTGAAAACACCTTGAAGCCAAATAGAAGGCACAGCAACACACCATACGAGAGCATTTCCGACAACACCAAGCATGACTTATCTGGCAAGGTGATGGCTCGCGCAAACAGGCTTGTCGCTATTCAAAAGTGACCTAAACCCACCTTGGGGTTTTGGTGCAACTTGCACTGAAACCGAACGAGCCGCCCCAAATTCCCTGCGCTTCCCTAAGTGTTCCGCCGTCTGTGTCGGCGTCAGCTTCGACTGTTCGCTAATCTCCTAGGTTTGCCTATTTGGCGGTCTGATATGCTATTCGGCGCTGAACAAAAGCTATGTCTCCCTCGCTACGTACGTTGACCAACGCTGGTGGGATTATCTTGCGCTTGCCGTTGGATTGAATCCGCTCGTGGGCGCGTCTCAAATGAGGCCTGGGGCTAGCGCGAGTGCCACCGCGATCCACGCTTTCTTTTGCGGAATTGAGGGCGGTCAAATACTCGCCTGCATCAGTAGTGTAGTGCGCTGGGATTGGAGCCTTACCGAGTCGCTTGCGCCTTGTATTCGTGACGCTCGGCGCGCGTTTCAAATCGATCCGGCAGCCCCGTGTATTCAGCATCGCAACGGCGAGCGGATATCGCGAAAGCGCTCCCAATCCATCTGGGTTTGCATCTTGCAATATGGAGTTGGCGCTTTCAATTTTTGTGCCACTGTCAGTATGCCTAAACAGGAACTGGGCTGTGCTGGGAGCGCGCCGTGGCATCAGCCAGTACTGGCTAACATGGATTCCTCCATCGCTCTGCGGTCTGACAACTTCCAAAATGGTCGTTGGCTTGCTTTTGCCATCCATTTCGAGGGTGGAATAGTCCAGCACGAACGCCCAGGGATGCAGTCCGAAGGGCTGAAACACCTGATCCTCGAGCCTTTGCAGCACGTCTATCACTCGAGCGTGATTCAGGTTGGCGCTGCTGAACGACCCGAGGGCAAAGATTCGACCTTCATCAACGATACCTTGTGGAACTATTTCGTTGCCCAGCCTGGGCAAAAATTCTAATGCGCGGTTCAATTTCATGGCAGCATCAATGCTCTATGTCAGTACCGAGCGCCAGTGGGTTATTGGTCAAAAACCAATTTCGGCATTCGGGGCCTGCTAATCCCGCTCAAACCGCTAATCACCGCTATCAAGCGGGCATCCCGATAACACTTCAGAAGGTGACCCGATCCATGTCCCCCCTCTACGTCAAAGAAGAGACCATAGCCAAGATGTTAGGCCATAATGTTAGTTGGCTGCGGGCGAATGCGGTAGTTCTGGAAAGGCAGTATGGGTTCCCGAAGATTGATCCGGCTGTAGGCCTGAGGCACGTTGAGGCTGTTGAGGAATGGGCGCGCGAGCGCAATATGAGAATGACCGCACGTCCAGAGCGACGACTAAATTCAAATAAAGAGAACCGGGATGCCTTTTAGGTGGCTCACGTCAGAGTCCGCGATTGCCGAAACAAACGGCATTTAAACCGGGGCAGTACTCAATCCACTACATAAACCTCTCAAAACCCCACAAAACACGCGCGCACACGGTCTGCCTTGCCTGCATTCAGGCATGAATCCTCGGATCGATCCGAAGTTATGGAACAACTTGTTCCGAAACCCATGCCCAAATGTCTACGCGCGCAGATGGTTCCAAGCAGTGGGCCAACTGCTCCCACTGTAGCCGGGCCGGATCGGGCAGTGACGGAGTATTCCAAAAAACGCATTTCAGCCCTGACCCCCTGCTACATCCGCTACATTCGCTACATGGGATTTGGGCCGTGGTGGGGCGAGGGCATCCTAACCCGAGTAGATTGAGTGATGCTTATCGTTGGCCTCGTCAGCGCAAAACAGCTCATAAACCACACTGAGAATGCCGTGCACTTTGGCATCGCTGATTTTGTAGTAAACCGACTTTCCGTCGCGCCTATCAGAAATCAATCCTTCCAACCGCAGGCGAGATAGCTGCTGTGAAGTAGATGCTTGCTTTAAGGACAGTGCATCTTGAATATCGCTCACGGACTTTTCGCCTGTTAACAAATAGCAGAGAATTTTCAGGCGACCTTCATGAGAAATCGCTTTCAGGAAGTTCGACGCAGCAAGTGCGTTTTCATTCATCTCGGCGTGCATGACATGTTCCTTACTGCGAATCTTGGCTTATGTGCACCCCCTCGGACCAACGAGCGCAAAACCGCTTTGGTCAACCGCCAATGGTGAATTGCCTGTCAGAATCGCGCGATGTCAGTTATGAAGTCTCACATTGATTTATGATTTGAGGTACTACTATGGCCATTGTCCGCACCCCTAACGAGTACCGCGCCGCGCTGCTGGAAATCGAGCTTTTGTGGGGATCAGAACCCGATACCGACGAAGGCAAACAGTTGAAGGAATACTTGTCGGCAGTGGACCAATACGAACAGCTAAACGAACCAACAGCAAACACGCAGAGGGTGGCTTAACTCTCAACCGGGCAACGCCTGGGGCACCTCTTTGCAATGGAGGATCGAGATGAATAGGAACGTAATCATTATCGCCGCTGTTGTGGTAGTTGTTATCGTGGCATTGACCATGATGAGGTCAGGTGGTGAGGACGCCGGTGGTGGGGCCACAGGTGGGGACGAAGCCACAACAACTACGGCGACGGATTAAGCAGCGCCCTAGACCACGCTCCCGACACCCCAGACGCGATACACGGCCCGCTGAGCCGGTCTAACGGGTTCTGACGGTGTGCTGAGCGTCCGAACCGCCTAAATGCGCCTGACGGGCATATTTGGGGCCTGTGCGGTGAAATGCGATGATCCGGTAATTATTCCACATCAGAAGAATTGAATCTGCTTTCACGCCAAAACCGATGTCTTGTATCGTGGGCACATCAATGTTCTCGTCTGGAACATTGATGCTCTTATGGTCGGCGACAAATCCGACACAATGTCGGGTTTTGCAAACCGCTCTGCCTACAGCCGGGGTAAGGCAGAGACCTTAACAAACCTTAACATCTTTTGTCCCGCGTGGACCGCCTCAGAAAACGGTTCATTGGTTTCAACAATCTTCAACAGGCCCAGCACCACTAATTGCCACTACTTTAGTGGATAGAGTAGCTTTCCTGCATTGAGGAAAGGCCGATTGTCTATTTCGCTCTACTTTAGACGCCGTTTCCGCGCCGCCATCTTGCGACAGCCTTCGAGATAGCTTCAACTTAACCAGAAGTTGGACCCCGCTTAATGTTTGCCCGCTATCCTTTTGGCCTGTGCATTAGAAACATCGACCGGACATGGTCAGCGATTTTCTGTCAGCCTAAGCGGGAGTGGAGCTATGGATAGGAACCGGTGCCTTGCGTTGTCCGTTGGAGCAATGCTGGCGATAGCGTCAAACAGCTACGCCGGGGAATCATATGTTGGTTGCGGCACTACTGAACTGCTGCACAGCAATACCTCCATAAGGTTCGTCGGGGCCAATCCAGCCGAAGCCGAAGTCGGCGACAGACGCATTCTGCACTGGTTCCTTGAGGACTTGAGCGGGCTATACGTCGGTTCTTTTGATGTTGTTACAACTGTCTTGGGCGGAACATCGGAAATGGGTCACTACGTTCGAGTGGATGGGTCAATTAACCTACCCAATGGAAGCATCTTTGTAGCGACCAGCACGTCTCTTGGCGATGCAACAGACACAATGAGCTCGGGTAATGCAAAGGAAGTCATAGACTGGGCTGTGATTGGAGGAACAGGCGAGTTTTCGAGTTCAAGCGGTGTGGTTTCAATCGAAGTCCCAGACGAAGGGGCAAATCATCTTGAGAATCGCCCAATGACGTTGACGCTGAACTGCTAAGAAAGACCTTCGACTTCTTCGGGCTTTTCTGGGTCAACTACCCCCTGTGGGCTTTACAGGTCGGCTGATGGTGCCCATCTTTGATCCATGACTGTTGCCGACCTATCCATTTTTCAACTGTATTGCGTGATTGCTGCATCAGCCTCGATATTCGCTTTCTTCTGCTGGGCGCTTCTTACTGTGGCAAATGACACCGACCGGCAGCTTTCGTGGTTGGGTTTGTGCGCTGTTGGCTTTGCTGCCCTTGGGGGAGTAATCGGCCCCGCGATGTACGGGGCCTGGATACTTTACTCTGCGCTCAACTGAGGGCCGACACCGTTCAACATCAGTGCCCGCACAATCATTTCCCTGACCTTGCTCGGTGCCTGTGTGGCGGCTCTTTGAAGCTGGGCCGGTAGCCCGGCATTTGTCAGCATTTCTGCAATGACAGGGGCAACCCGTGCTTCCCGTCCCGCCGTGGCCTTTCTCAGCGCCGCTGCACCACCATGCCGTGCCGCTAACATCGCCGCAGCACCTGCGCCTGCGCCCTGCAGGTCACCTGTGGTTGCCAGTCCGGCACCGCCACCAACCCCACCCAACAGGCTCTGCTCAATGAGTTGCCGTGCTGTTGAGGAATTACCCGTCAGCGCCCTGTGAGTGTCTGCAAAGGTGCGTTCCTTGGCAATCTGGCTGCGTACCGTATTCGCGCCTTCCGGCCCCAGAGCGGCTTGCATGGCGTCTTGCTGGCGACGGGGGCCAAACAGGGTGTCTACAACGCCGGGGGTGTCCCTGCGGTTCTGTAGGGCGTCAATCTTCGCCCCTGCGTAGCCCTGCGCCACCTCGTTGGGGTGGGCAACCGCTGCCTTTCGGGCGCGATCCGCATAGTCGGCTGACACACGGGGCTTGGCTCCCTCTGCGCCGATGTTGACGGCGTTTTCCCGTGTCTTGGCGCTGGCTGCCAACTGCCGTGCCCCGCCATATTCCGGCATCATGTCATCAATGCGCTGCCGGACTTGCTTTGACAGCATGCCTGCAATCGCCTGTTCATTAGTCGGACCCTGACCCAGAGACGGGCGGGCCATGTCGTCAAGCGCTTTCTTCGTCTCATCCAGAATTGCCAGAGCGGATGGATCACCTGTTACGCCCTCTGCCGCCATACGATCCCTTGCCAACCGTGTGCCACGCTGGAACGCTTGCCGCCCCATACTGGTCTGGAACAGGTCTTCAAAGGCGTTCAGGTCGATATCATGCCCCAAGGTGCGGGCTTCATCATATGCCGCCGCTATGCCGGGTCGGGCCTTGTTGCGGATACCCTGAATCATCTCATCGGTGGACTGCGGTGCATTCATCCGTGAGGCCTGCAAGAGACTATCTGTTAGCCTGTCGCTCTGGCCCGCCATACGCCCCCGTGAGGCGCTTTCCAGCGTTTCGCGGGCCTCGGGGTTGGCATTGGCTGCTGCACGCCCCAGAGCGCGCCCACGTTCGCCCAGAGCGTCAATCAGCATGCCATCGGGGCCGAGGTCATCCAGCTTGGCAACCGCCTCGGGGTTAAGGGCCTGTTCGATCCGCGCTCGGGCCTGTGAGGCTGGCTTACCGATCCGGCGGGCAACATACCCGCTGACTGCAGGGGCAATGGACAGGGCACCAGCGGCAGCGCCACCGGTTAGACCGCCGACACCGGCACCAGTTGCAAGACCCTTGGCACGATCCCCAGCATCGCCGTCCGTGTAGCCGAAGCCCGCAAGCCCGCCATATAGCATCCCATCGCCAGCAGACCCTGCAATGATCCTACCCGGCGTTTCTGCTTTCGCTGCGAGGCTCAGCCCTGTTTTGCCAATCCCGGCAACGCCTGCGGCAACCCCGGCCACGTCGCCAACCGTTGAGGCGGTGGGATGATGAACACGTGCGGCCTGTGACCGTGCCTGCTCGTCTGCGAGGTTTTCGCTAAAGCTGCCGGTTTCGTGCGGGAACAAACCGGGGGGCATGCCATACGCTACCGGCCCCAAGGTTTCCGACAAGGCCCGCGCTTCGTCTCCGAACCCGAACATTGCCGTATCCATCGCGCTGCGAACACCGGCCCCGATGCTCTCGAAGTCACGGATGTTGGCACGGGGAACAATCCCGCTTTGACGCAGGCCTGTCATGGCCCGTTCAAAGAATGACGGGTTATAGGTTGCAACGGTTGAGCCGTCCCCGAGAGATTGTGCGGACGATTGCGCCCCGTATTTCTTCCAGGGCTTGCCCTGTGGCTTTTTGTACTTTTCCCAAGGTCCGGCCATCAGTTCACCTCCTGCCAGTTTTCCGGGTTCTGCGGATCACCGCCGAGGAAACGATACCCATCCTCAACCGTGCCCACTTGCGGAGCGGCTGCTTGTGTTGCTGCGGTGTTCGGCGGGGTCTCCGTTTCCGAAGTTCCCTCAATCGCTGCTTCGAAGTCCGCAATGGTCCACTGTCGGCCCTGCCAGCCGGTCAGTGTCCCGTTTTCCTGATAGTAGTCCACCTGAGACTGCGTATCCTGTGCTGCGGCCTTCATTGCGAGTGACAATCGGCGCAGCCGTTTGGCGTTCTCTGCCTCTGGCAGGCGCGCGTTGTAGGCACGGGCAATCAGTTGCTCACCCTCTTTCGCGGTGAACTGTGCGCCCAGCAGCAGCCGTAGGTTCCGCTGAACCACGTTTTCAACTGTCTCGCGGGCTGCAACGGCTTTGGGGTGAGTTGCAGCGCCGATCCAGTCCGGAAGGCTGCCGATCCCCGGCCCGGTCAGGTTTACGTTTCCGTTCTCAAGCTGATCCGCAACGGTTTCAATCTGGGCAATCTGACTTGCCATGTCTGCACCGCCGCCTTGCGACCATGGCACGTAGGTCTTAGCGAATTCCTCATCGACCTTCTTCTGTGCCGGGGTGACTGGCTGGGAATATGGCGTTTGCTCACCATTGGGGCCGAGGCCGACCGAGACATTGACGTTGGATCGACTGCCGCCAATCTGCGAGACCTTGCCATCAGGGCCAACCTGATAGCTACCTGCCGGATCAAGCCCCATCTGGTTTTCTTGTTCATCCGTCAGCACCGAGAAACCGGGCCGTGGCGCTTGCATTTGGTCCAGCTCAAGCCGTCCGCGTTCAAGCTGCATCTGGCGCAGCGGGTCATTCGCCTGTTCCCAGCGTTCATAGGCGCGGGCATCTGCCGCCCTGCGGTCCTGCAGTTCCATCATCAGCATGGACCGTTGGCCCTGATCCAGCCACGGGCTGCTGAGCGCTTCGTAAATCGCGCTGTAATCGGACGTGGGGGGCTGAGAGGGTGTGCCCAGATACTGAGCCTCGCGGCGGGCACGATGTTCTTCTGCCGGGCGTAGGAATTGGTTCACAATCGCTGCCGCCGCTTCCGGTGTATTCCGAGAAGACAGGATTGTCCGCCCTGCAGCGGATTCCGATCCCTGCAATTCCGTCATCAGGAAATCAAGCTGTGTATCAAGGTCTGATACCGGCTTACCCTGTTGAGCAGCAAATGCCTCTAGTTGCTTCCTGCGAGGGCCTGTCCATTGCGCAAGCCCGTATCCACCCCGAGAACCGGGCACCATCGGCGAACGCTCATTGATATCCGGGTTTAATCCGCTTTCATCGCGGAAGTTCATCACGAATGCTTCGGAGACATGCTCGGGCAGGCCCCGGTCAATCATACCCTGGCGGATGCGCCCTTCGGTGGACATAGCCTCGGGCTTACCGAGTGCCGCCATGGTCTCGTCACCGATTTCCTGTTCCTCGGAACGGGGCGGAATGCCGTTCATTGTCATCGGTCCGGTGCTGGAGCTGTAGGGGGAAGGCGTTCGCCCCTGCAGCGCTGCGGTAATCAGTTCATGTGCCTTGCTTTTCCCCTGCGCTTCGCCCTTTTCAATCTGCTTGTTCAGGCCACGCACAATCAGCGCCCGGCCCAAAGAATGCAGCCCCTCTCCGATATTCTGTGGAGGGTGGTTCATACCTGCCGTCAGGGCGTCGGCAATCCTGCGTTTTGCCTTCATTCCGTCCGGTGTAAGCGATGGGGTCTGTCCCCAGAAAAAACTACTCATACCCTTGCCTCATTGTTGGTCTGGCGCATGGAACGAACCACCGCCAATGCTTCGTTGATTTCTGCCCAGCGGGCCTTTGCGCCTTCTGATTGACGTTTGCGCCCCTCTGGCGTCTTCGATCCGGTGGATGCGCCGCCATGCAGGCGACAGCGGGTCTTTTCCTCAACCGGTGAGTTCATGCACACGCCGTCTTTGGTTTTGGCTCCGCAAATCATCAGAAGAACCCCGCAGCTAATCCGCCGCCGCTTTTCGCCACCAGTGCGTCACCGGCCAACCCGAACAAACCGCCCCAAAGCTGGTTGGCGTTGTTCTGCTGCTGCTGCCACGCCCCAAGCCGCTGATTGTAGTTCTGGTTGATATTCCCAGCGACATCAGTTGTTGGAATCTGCGAGGTGTTGGGATTGACAAAGTTCGGGTGCGAGACCTGCGACCCGCTCAGCAGGGCCGTGATTTCGTTAATCGGCTGGTTTCTGTTCGCCAGCGCCGAGTTCATGCCCGTATTGTAGGAATCCAACATGAACCGATTGCGGGAATCCATCTGGCTTTCGCGCAGGTTGGCAATCTCCCGGTCATATGCCTCAGACCCAATGCCAATGCCACGATTGGCTAGCTGTGCCGTCAGTGTCTCAATGGCACTCGCATTCCCTTCGTTGTTCAGGTCGTCATACAGACCACCGGCCCAGGCTTCATGTTCACCCACACCGTATTCAAACGGGGTCGCCATGTAGTCATTGAGGAAATCGGATTGGTCCCGCGCCAAAGTGCCGAGGTTGATTTGCGTCTGTTGGCTCAGGTCCAGCTTTTCCTGCTCCTCAGGAGAAAGCGTCTGACGAGCTGTGATTTTGGGAATGTTGTAGGTCTGGCCCGTATATGGGTCGGTCCACGCCAACCCGCCTTGGTCGCCCATTAGCTGGCTATGATAGGCTTGGGCCTCAGACATAGAGTCAAAGGTCTGGTCGCCAACTCGGTAAGTGTTCGGCTGTTGAACTAGGTTGCCGCCGCCTCGCTCACCGAACAAACCACCGCCGCCCGAGAGGTTTCTGGTGGTGTTGCCCCGGATTGTCTCGATTTGAGGGACCGATTGCCCGCCATCGAACGTGTACTCAATGGAGCCATAGGGCGTGTACTGGTCCACAAGCCCCATGTAGTTGTTTGCAATCGCCGTTCCGATATTCGTCCCTGTCTGTGCAGCGGACGTTTCCTTTGGATCGGGTGGCTCTGGTGCTGATGGTGAGCACATAGCTTATTCTCCAAACTCGTATGTCATGAGGGTGGCAGTTTCTTTAAAACCCATTCTCTTCCATATCTTCGCAACCCGCAGGTCCGTCACAGGCGTTACTAAAGCCCGCTTGACACCGCGTTGCCTGAGGTCTGAAAGGATGTGTTTGACGAGGGTCTTACCGATGCCGTTTCGGTGTTCCGGCAGTATGTAGATAGCGTCTTCTGTGGCGATGAAATCACCATTGTGCATGTCATTGGTGAGGTACACGTTTGAGTAACCGACAGCCTCACCGTCAAGACGGACAACATAGGTTAACAACCAGCCGCCATCCGCTGCAGCAATGTATCGGTCTTTTCTGGGGTTGAAATCGCTGATGGTGTGACCATCACGGGTTAAGCGATCCTTCATCTCTCCATAGTGCTGGCGGTAAATGGGTTCTAGCTCCGTGTAGGTATCAACCCAATTCTCAATAGTGATGCAGTAATTGCGGTGCGCGGGATTCAATGACATTTCCGCCACCCCCATTGCACCGCTGGCCCAGCTGTCAGGGGAAGAACGCCAACCTGATGAAAACCGACTGACCGCATCAGCTCGAACGTGGGCCAATAGGCATCGGTGTGCGTGGTTACGTATTCGGGCTTTTGGGCATCCCAGAACGCGCTCAGGATGGCCGTTAGCTCATCCGCGAGATGTCCCCCGCTCGGATCGGTGATGTGGGCCTCAAGGTGCCAGACATTGCCAGGGCCGCTCAGTTTGAACTGCCCAACTGTTCCGTTGACGCCCCAGTACTGAACATGGCCGCTGCGGATCAGGGGAAGGTCATCCCCGGCGAACTCGTCAAGCTCGACCGCGCTCATGCTATCGACTGGCGAAAGGCGCTCTGCCTTCACCTTCCTGCCTTGTTCCGTGTCCTGTACTGCTTCCATTTTCTGCCCCTGCCTGCCCGCTATGACGGTATCATAATACCTCATACGAAGCAAGAACAGGGCGTGAACATTCGCCGGGATTAGAGGCGCAAAAGCACCACGCAAACTGCCGAAAACATCTTTGGATTTCAGTGTATGCTTTCCATCGTGGTGGACAGGTTCAACAGAACAGTTATGCCTGTAGATCAACGATAAGGAATCAGTCGTTGCATGCAGAAAGTTGCCATTTGACCGCCGTGCCGTGCGTGGCGTCTACTGCTCAAACAGACAGCTGTTCAATTGGTCGGCTGCAAATTTAGAAACAGCGCGGTGGATTTAATGAGAAAACACACACTAAGACTTCTTTGCGCGACTTTGATTGGGGCTGGAGCTTCAACCCTACAGATTGTGATGGCGCAACCACTTAGTTTCGCCATGGATACAGGCCCAGAAGCAGCTCAAATGCAATCCAAACTCAATGCCCTTGGATACAACGCCGGTACCGCCGATGGTTATCCAGGCCCGCAAACCCGTCAGGCGTTTATGGAATTTCAGGTTGAGCAATGTTTGACACCAACCGGACAACCGACCCAACTCACAATTGGATTGCTGAATGGTGCAACAACAGGATCAATGCCTTGTAGCGGCTCAAAACCCCCAATTGGAGTAAGCGCACTGACACCCTTATTGAGTGGTGTTTATGTTGACGACGTCGCGATTTGTGGTCTGAACCATATACCATACGAAATTTTTTATGAGAGCATCAGAGTTATCCAAGGACAAGGTATCGCTTTCGGGTATGAAGATGGATGCGCAACCGAACGCACTGATATCCGAAAAGGAGTCACGCGATTTCGCGGCGAGTGCAACTTAGGAAACCAGGTGTTTATTCATGATTGGTGGTTTGATGTACTTTCAAATGAGCAGTATGTTGAAATAAAAGGGCTTTTTGAGTCATCATCTTCATCGCCCAAAACATTTACTAGATGCTCATCGAGCAGCTCTCAGCATGGTTTGAATTTCCCGAAACCAACAAATCTGTCTGCGGGCAATAGTTCAAATTCAACCGTCAACTCTAGCTCAAGTGGCCAAAACGCATTGACTATCTATAGCACCGCAACCCTGGTTCGCGGTCTCATTGCCTATGGCCAAACGAAAGGAACACTCGGTATTTCTTTTGGCGGCAACAACTTCACACTAGAGTCCAAGTCGAATTCCAATGGCCTGACAGAAGGTGTGGCAAGCGGAGAATTTCAGTGTGTCGAGTTGATAAAAAGGTATGCGACATCTGTTTTGAGCATTCCGGTCCAATCTCTTGGCAACGGCAAAGATGTAGCTAGGAATCTAGCGTCTCACTCTCCCAGTCGAATCTCTTACCATGAAAATGGAATGTCTAAGACACCACCACTGATTGGTTCAGTAATATCAATTGAGTTGCCGGGAGGCCTTAGCGCTTATGGCCACACAGGGATTGTTCAAGCGGTATCTGTCAGCCAATCCGACCCAACAACTTACACCGTGACTCTTTTCGATCAAAATTGGCCTACCAACGTATCGGGCGTTTGGAAGACAGTGAGTTTCTCGCAAGATCAACAAGGGTTTTGGACTGGCACTATGCTCAACAATGGTGTTCCTACGCCCGTGGTTGGGTGGGCAAATATCGACACTTAAGAGCAGTTTTTCAGTCAGACTTTAGGGGCCTAGTCGATGTCTACCGCGTAGAGAATATTTAGCCAGCCTATTCCCTGAAAATTACCGTTTGGAAATAGTTGAGCGCTCATTAAGTACCAACTACCGCTGTCCATACGAACAAAATTTGCTGCACCGGAAACAACGCCGCCGTTGATGGTATTTGTGACGCGAATGAATGCAGTTACCTCATCTTCATTAGATTTCGTATCAATAATCTCTTGCAAAGGAAACTGGTCAAACCACTGACGCAGTTCGCTCTCAATTTTCTTAACAGACACATCAGCGAGGCACGCACTTGCCAGAAATGAAACAAAAAATCCAGAAAGCAAGAATTTCATTAGGAGTCTCCGGGGTTTAGAAATCGTTCTCGTCATCTATTGGTTATTTCTGTCACCTAAGTAAGACGGCGATACCCGAGCATTCCCAGCATTGCACCTAAGAGCAGCAAACCGCTGGCGGGCAGGGGAACAGCGGCAACCTGCGAAACCACAAGATTATCGACCCTGTATTCGCCGCACCAATCAAGGCACCAAACCTGTCCCGGCGTAGTTATTCCATAGTTGTCCCTCGGGGCACTTGCTGGCACTAGCAGAGAAAGCACCAGCCGATCAATTCCGCTGAATGCGGAACTGAAAGTAGTGGTTCCCCAATTTGTGGAATACAGGTTCGACGTTGAAACCAGATGAGTTGCTACAACCTGATTTCCTATAACGCCTTGAAAGCTGAGCGCGAGCGGTGGCGCGATACCAGCGGTGTACCAGAAATGGTCTGCCTTTGGGCCGCTGCCCGTCCTGTAAATATTGCTGAAACCCAACAAATCAACGGATACAGGCGTGAAGGCATTGCCGTCCTGCCGACGAATAGTGGAGGAAGTTAGCCCGCCATCGTCATGCAGAGAAATATGATCCCCCGAATAGTAGAGGGTTGAGAATTCGTATTGAAAACCCTGACTCAATCCGATGTAGCTATTAAGCTCTGGTCCCGGCGTATCGAATGTGGGATCAAAGGTAACGGTGGTTGCACTGGCCGCGCCAGCAAGACACACGGCTAAAGCCGATAGAAACAGTTTCATCACAATTCCCCCTCAAATTGAGTCGAGCGTAAACGGAGTCATGCACTTTTGGCAAATCGTGTGTGAGGTTTGCTATGCTGACAGACAGGACATAGGAGCCGCTGTAGTCGCCGCTGGGCATGCGCTGGATTGTCGTAGATACTCCGGCGGCCAATACGGGTATTAGAGACACCAGCAGCCAAATCACGGCTTAAGCGGGCAGGATACTGCAGGTGAGATATGGACCCACTTGAATTTATAACGCAACAACTTGAAGAAGCGGGCTATGAGGTCACTGTTGAATTTGGGTTGCGTCGAATTAACGGCGGGCACGAACTGACGGAAATGCAGTTCCAGCAAGTTGCTAGGGAATTGCTTTCTGAGCAGTAGCACCTCCCCATATACCTCACGTGTAAACAAATCCGGGTTTTCTTTACACGTTTGAGCGACATGCAAAGAAACTAGGCATATTTTTAAATGCGCTGGCGATTCCAAGCGTGTTCACGCTACGTTCACGTATGCCAATCACTGTTTGGGATATCATTGAAGAAGGCGGCAAGCTGGAAATCACCTGCGGATCATGCCGCAAGGTCGTCTGGATAACCGGGCGCGACCAGCTTCTGCGCTACAATCCCAGGCTCACGGCAAGACAGCTACAGGCTAAGCTAGTCTGCCCTGACTGTGATTTCCCCGGTGAAATCAAGCTGACATTCCCAAGTGGCGAAATAGAGCGGGCCAAGTCCATAACGGCGCACAACACGACGCGGCGGTGAACCGTTACCGGCAGGATGGGGGCAAGGCTCTTTAGACCGGCTCATAGCTTGCGGTCAATCAAGGGCGCACAACCGCATTACATGTGACGGATGGTATGAGGGGCTGGCACGAGTGAGGGGGTATAACTGGCCAGCCCCTAAGTGTGTTGCAACGGATTGGGTTAAGTGGTCCGTTGTTAAAACCCTACCTTCTGAATCATGTTTCCGAAATTGGGGTTTTCCCGTAATAAGTGCAGATTTAATCCCGCATTCAAGCATGGAACATGTGCGTGCTTTCGGACTTGACGGCACAAAACCTTGTTGCAGACACATTCCCAACAATCTGTGCCTATACCAAACAAGTGCGGCGCGCCCCGAGGGGGTTAACGATTTCCAAGAGGGGGTATGAGTTTGGCGCGTCGCACCCGCCCGCTCCGATTTCGAGGGGCAGTCCTGCTGTAAATCCCCTGTATCAACAGCAGCAGCATTTGTGTTAGTGAAGCGCGTCAACATCCTGGATTAGACCTCGATGCGACAATCGTGATGATGGGAAACCTGAAGTGAGATACAAACCAGCGACCCCAGAAACGGCGACCGCTAACGCCTATTTGCTGAGTAGCAAGAGCGCAAACCAGGACGTGGCAATGTGGGCTGCCTGCGAACTGATGGCGATGCATGACAGTCGTACTGATACGCTGCAGGAGCATGCTGACAGTTGGGCCGGTAGACTCAAACCTTTAGGTTCAAAAAACTTGCAAGATTGAGCGTTTGAATAGCAGGGGCAGGCTATGGAAATTGGCGACAGGGTGGTAGCCACCTTCCCAGACAATACCACGAGTGAAGTTGGTACGATTGTTGAAGGTCCAGTCGTGCAAAATGGAATGGCCGCGTTCAAAGTTCGTCATGCCGCGTTTGACAATTGGATTCCTGCTGCTTGGCTAAAGCCGTTTCTGCAGGCAGCCAACGACAATTAGTGTTTTCATCGGGTCAGGAATTTGGCATTTGCCGGTTTTACCAACTTGGTCGAAACCGGAGCGGCACCGTCATGAATATCGATGAGCCAAAACTGATACTGTCAGATAAGTGCCAAGCCGTCGTTGTTGACGGGTATCGATTTGAAATAGAAGTCTACCGCCTTGAGAGCCAAGACCAATGGACCTTGGAGGTCGTGGACTTTGAGGAAGCAAGCTACGTCTGGGATGACAAATTCAACTCGGACCAAGAGGCACTGGATACAGCAATCGATATTCTGAACAGTGAGGGCGCGCTTGGGTTCATGGGGAAAGACGAGAAACCTTAGGCCAACTAGGGTAGTTGGCTCTGGTCCTTCTGATTGCGATACTCAGCTCAACGCCGTTTTTGCGCCTCGGCAATTCGTCTGTTTTCGGCCCGGTGGACATGCCCCGTGAAACCGGCCCCTTCTTTTTCTTGACGCTGTTAGGGCGCAGCCGAGTTCAATGGTTTTCGTTAACTAGTTTCTCCAACTCACGAGCCAAACGCATATGCTCGTTGATAGCTTTCCTCATCGCTTGCGCCTCCCGGCTGCGCATGCCGTGCTTGTAAGCCGGATTGTCTTTGCCTGAGCCGTGCCCACCGCCCGCGCCATGCATCCGACAGACGGTCCAACCTTTGACGGCAGGGTTTTTGCAGGGAAGACCAGTGCGCTTTGACGTGGCCGTGCATCGCGGAGCCGCATGAGCCTTTTGCATGGGGTTGGAGGCATGTTTCATTTTTTGCCTCCCCCCGTCTCGACGTTGCCGACAATCGCCTGACCACCGCCCTCAACATTCACGTGCTGGACCGTGACAGTCTGCTTGCCGCCATTGCGGTGCTTGCGCAGCGTTTCGACCTGGGCTGCGAATGTACGCGCCAGCTTGTTGTAGCCGTTGCCCCGCCCATCGAGTTGCGCCTGGTTTTCTGACTTTGCCAGCCAACCGGCTTGTCGGATCGTCGCAATATGCGTTGCCGCCAGTTGAACCGCCAGCATACGTTCAATTGCATCTCGGGGGCCAAGGTCGGCCACAATCGACATCATGAAGTCGCGTTCGTCATTGCCTTGCGGCCCGTCACCCGCTTCCCACTTGCCGAGTACTTTCAGACTTTGCTGTGTAAGAGCGGCGGCCAAGTTATCGTCGTCCGTGCCGAATATCTCGTTCAATGCATTCTCGCCGTGAGAAACGACCTGACCCTCGCTTTGTGACCCACTAAAGGCCACGCCAACTTTCGGCAGGTCTTTTGTCTTGATGACCTTGTCATCGGCTTCAACTATTTCTTTGCTCTGTTCTGCTTCACTCATTTTGCCTGCTCCCATTGCTGCGTTTTACCGTTCCACACCCGCCCGTTGGGGCCGTGCTTTTCCCATTCGGACAGGTTCCGCCAATCTTCCAGGCTGACCACTTTGCCAGTCCAAGTTATGGGCCTGCCACCAGCGCCGACACGATCTGGCGCATGCCTCCGAAGTTCGGGCTGATTGCCGTCATGGCAGGCGGTATTCGGGAGCGCGGTCCGCGATGAACCGCGCAGGAATTCGACAACCTCACCCCGGTTTTGCCTCAGGGCCTCAATCCGTTCCGGGGTGAGCAATTCACGGCTCCCCCGAAACTTCACCTCATCGCCTGCAAGTTCGAACCGGACACCCTGTTGGCACAGGCTTTCCATCAGCTTGATTGCCGCACTCATAGCTTGCCCTCCACCAAGTCAGATGCACCCTTTCCCCCAGCACCCCCGGTACAAGTGTCTCCAAGCGTCACCGAGGGATAACCACCTGTTTTTGCAACATTTTCGGGTGACACTTGGGGTGACGCTTGTGAGGGGGTGACACTTGCAAGTGTCACCCGGTCGTAAGTGTCACCCAATCCGTCACCGTTTTTCGGCGCGTTATCAGTTACTTGAGTGCCAGTGACACTTAGAGACGCTTGTGAGGGGGTGTCCGAGAGATACCTATCAAATGCGTCCTTGAAATCAGTGATTTCATAGTACCGGTAACTGCTCGTCCGATTGGGTTTGATGTTGTACGGCTTCAACAGTTTCGCCACACCCCTGACGGTGATGGGCTGTCCGCGCCGCCATTCAGCCCACGGGCTTTCTTCCAGTTCGCACAACTCGTCCACCAATTCAGAACTAGGGATGTGCCCACCGCGACGGGTTTCCAGTATCTCCGCGATATCACGCAGCAGCAGCACCCCGGCGCTTTTGGGGTCGTCGTCGCTACGGGCTGCCATCGCTACAAGTGCGGCCCGCAACCGTTCGGGCCACTCCCCGCCAATCACATCGGCTATCGCAATCATCGCGCGGGCGTTGTCCTGTGCCCGGTCGTGCAGGGCGTCCGGCACATCCGGGTCCAAACCGCGCAAAATATCCGCGTTGTCCTGTGCCCAGCGTGCGGCCTTGCGGCAGAGCGGAACAAATTGCTGAATGCGGTCGCCCCGGAAGCGCTCAACCACTTCCCCCGGCTGTTTCCGGCGAAGCCTGACGACAAGGGCGCGATCCTCAAGGGTGTCCGGCAGGTTGCCAATCATGGCAATGCACTTTGGTGCCCATGCGCAGAAGGCGCGCGGCTCGTGGTCATCCCCGACAGTCCGCAACACCTTCGCCGTCAGCCTGTTGTGCCCGCCGTTGAGAATGCCGCGCAATTCATCCTTGTCAGACAGGAAGGTGTCAGCCTCATCAATCAACACTGTGGGCTGGTAGGCATCCATCACCCTGAACACGACGGCGGCGCTGGTGTTGACGGTGTGGATCGGCTTCGGAACCATCACGGACACCACGTTGAGCGCAGTGCTTTTCCCGCACCTCTTTTCCGGGCTGGTGAAAGCCAGGATCGGGGAAATGTCGGCTGAGTCATGGGCATGGGCGTGAAGTATCCAGAACGCCATAACCACGTCTGAGTGATCCGGCAGGACACAAAACCGGTTGATCGTGCCCATTACTTCCTGAATCAGTTCCGGGCCAGATACCGGGGTTTCCCACGGATCAACCTCATCAACGATACTGCCCGTTTTGGGTTCATCCCTTGGCCGCTTCGCCTCGACCATCTTATCGAGGGCCGTGACGCGGACGCCCAATTCCTCGGCCTTCGCGTCACGGCAGCGTTCGTAATCAAGGATCGGCATTGCCGCCAAATCCAAGATTGCAATCTCGTCTGCGTCCGGTGTGAACGGCACGATTGCCTTTTCTGCTACGGTCGTCATTACACTGCTCCCTCTGTCAGGGTGTCGTTCCAATCTTTCCCGCTTGGTGCGGGCATCATGGATACGTTCCAGCCAAGGGCGTTTGCCCGAGACGCAAGCTTGTCGCCTGCCTCGCGTCCGGCTGGGTCTCCGTCTGTTGCGATAATCAGCGCCCCCGGTTCATCCGGCAGGCGCAGGGCTTTCATTCCCGAGGTGCTAAGCGTGGCCCAGACCGTCGCAGGGACGCTCAGAAGACCCGACAGCAGGCTTAGGCCGGTCTCGATACCCTCGCAGACCACGAGCGGCCCTTGAGCCTCTGACAGAACCACAGCGCCGCCAGCGCACGGCCCCAGCATCAACTTCGGGCTTTTCGTGACCCTGACGCCTTTCTTTGTGAAGAAAGTCCTGTGCACCCCGCCGCTCGTCACATCCGCCACCATTGCGCAGCTCCATGTCATTGTGGGGGCGTGGAACAGGTCCGACACGAACCGCAGGGACGGGGGAAGGGGGCAATTGATACCCCGCCCCCGCAGATAGTCCTCGGCTTTGGTGTGTTCGATAGAGCGGGCACCTTCCCACAGGCCGCGTGCTTGCCGCAGCTTGGCCGCCTCGTATTCCTTGCGTTTCTGTTCGGCTTCGCGCTGTGCGGCAGGATCGACCTGCGCAGAACAGGCCGGGACGTTGGCCGCGTCGGCAATGTCCTTGAAGCTGCAGTTGCCCTTGAAGCAGTACAACAATAGCCTACCGCCGGATTCCGACACAGAAAGGGCCGACTGATCCCGGCGGCGTTCGGGCTGACAAACGGGGCAAGGTGCAGAACCCCGCCCGTTACGCCAGACGCCTCCGAGTTTGTATGTCAGGTCCGCCGCTTTCATGACTGAACCTCGCCGTAGTGCAAAACAGCAATCAATCCTGCTGCGGCTTCCGGAAGGCCATGCTTGCGGCGCAGTGTGCTGACCTGCAAATCGCGCGTTTCCATAGTTTTGGGTGAGCGGGGGCTGATTTCGATTGTTTGATTTTTACTGATAATCACTCTGTAGTGCCTTTCTTTTCTTGAAAGACACGGGGTTGTGGCTTATTCTCAGATTGTGAGCCTAAGAATTTTGCCCCTTCCCGTGTCTATTGCGGGTTGGGGTTTTTCTTAGGCGGCCTCTGGTACGACACGCTGTGCCGTGAGCCAGTCGATCAGGTCTTTCCCACGGTAGAGAACGCGGCTACCTGACTTGATGTATGCAGGGCCTCGGTTCATATGACGCCACTTAGCTAGTGTCTGCTTGGCGGCGACACCTTTGCCCGCCACATCCTCGGGCGAATAATACTCTTCCAATTGGAACGGCTGATCCGCGACCTGTGATGCGGCAGTGTCTTTCTTGACTGTATCCATATCCACCTCCGTGAGGCTGTGCCGCTGTTTGGCGAAGGCCAAGGCGCGGCGTGAATACAAATCAATTTGAAGATATTGGGGGGTAATACATTGACAGCTAAGCGCGAAAACTGCCGTCTAGGTGTCAACTTTTAATTATCCGAGGAACCATTCGTTTTCCGTGGCGCATCCTGCCCACGCCCTCATTACGGCCTCTTCGCTGGCCCATTCATCGCGCTTAGCCAGCGCCGTGATAATGCTGGTGAGAAAAGCTCCAAAAGGACCTGAGAACGTCTTGGGGGCGTGCTTGTTCTTGGCTATATGCCAGAAATCACGACACCGCTTCACCGTCAGCGCCTTCTGCCATGTTTCTCCGTCCCGCTGGCGATAGGTCAGGTCTTTCATGTTCAGGTCTGACAGTACGTTCTTAGCAGTGGATTTAGCTGACCTCCCCGGCGTTCCGCGTTGCGCTTCAAGGCCGGGTGTGTCCGCTGGCACACCAATAAATGAAGACAAAGCGGCTCTTATGAGGATTTCCAAGTTTTCGTGCGATTTAAAGGGTGTCAAAACGAGGGTTACTTCCTCGTCCACGTCTTCTGTGGGCATCATCGCAACCGTCTGCAGTCGCGTCATAGGTTCATCATTGGCGAGATTGTCAGACACTTGCCACTCAATGGCCTGCCTTAAATCGGGGTGAATCGAATAGAAACTCCGTAGTGCTTTTGCGAGGCAGTCCTGAATATCTTTGACCGCCTTTAGCTGACCGTCTTTCTCAACCGCGTGAACAAAATCCAAGTCAAGGAACCAGTCGGGAATAAGCACGTCGATATGGTCTTTGACAAATCCCCGGCCTAAGTGGTGGGCGCAAACCTCAACTACCGCGTCACGGGTGCCAAGTTCCGCCCTAATCATCATTTCGAAATACTCACTACAGTGCGGTCAGGTTGCGCGCCTTTGTCTGCGCCAGAGACGGTCGCCGCCAATACCTCAAGGGCTTCGCGCTTTTCATCCCGATAGGTTGCGCGGTCATATATGGCCGTCACACTGCTGTCGGAATGGCCCAGAACTCGCTCAACAATAAACCTGTTGGCCTTCCCGGCTTCGTTGCCGGTGGTCATTAAGGTTGCTGCTGTACGCCGGATATCGTGAAAACGCCAATCAGACGTTTCAGAGTTCTTTTGCAGCGAGTTCTTTATCTTGGTTCCCGGCGCAATCGACACTTCGCCGTTACTGGTGAATACAAAATCACCTCGACGCTTGATTCCGGCAATCAGGTTGCCCAGCGCGCCTGATAGCGGCACCTCATGAGCCGTGGCGTTGTCTGTGTTCGTGGCCTTTATCTTTTCCTTTGGGATAACCCACACGTCGCCTTGAATCTCGTCATAGCGCATTTGAGCGACGTTGCTGAGCCGTTGGGCGCTCAACATCAACGCCCGCGTGAAATCACCAAAGGGATAGGGCATTGTACAAGCCACCGCATAAATTGATTGCCATTCGTCTAGCGTCAGAACTCGGTCACGGCGGGCAATCTTGGTTCCGGTTTTCAGCTTCTCCCAAGGGTTAGCTGCTATCATTTGTTCTTGGGCGCACCATGCAAGAAACGGGCGTAAATACCGGACCACTGCCCCTGCCCGGTTCGCGGATGACTTCTTACTGACGTGCGTTCGCAAATCTTGGCCGTGATGAAAGGTCAGGTCCGTAGCTCTGACATGGCCGATCCGATCCTTGGCCCAATTGTCCCAGACTGATTGAACATCGCGCCATGTTCGCAGGTCGCCTTCGCGCGCAGTCTTGTAAGCGTCAAACAGGTCCGCCACGGTTTTGATGCCAACATCGGCGCGCATGGTGTGCGCCTGCTCTTTGGCCTCCTCGGCTAGCTTGCGGGCTTCCTTGACGCTGACGGTTGGAAAAGTCCCGAGGCGTTCACGCTGGCGGCGCTTGCCGCGCTGTATGACTACCTCCCAGACTTTCTGGCCGCGCTTCCCTACCCGCAGTATCAGACCCCGCACTATCTCATCCCGAACTTCATAGCCCTTGTCCCTGGGCTTTAGTTCGCCAGCCTTGCGTTCATTCAATCGGAGTTTCATTTTTTTGTGCGTTTCTTGTGCGTTTTGTGCGATAGACAGAGATACCCTTGAATATACCGGGATACCCAAACCCTGCAATTACATACAGATAGATATGTGCAGAAATCTCTGGGAATTAAAGAGCAGCGGAATCATAATCCGCGTGTCGGGGGTTCAAGTCCCTCCTCCGCTACCAGAATTCCCCTATAGAAACTGCAGTCTTACCCGCGACATGCCATTGCATCTCCGACGTCAGGGCTTTCAAGCGAAGAGCTTGTTACTTTGTTGGGATTGCCCACTACGACGATGGCCATGCCCGATTCACGCATGCAACTCAAAACAGGCACACAGGTTGGCGCGCCTTACGGAAAACGACATGTAACGGATTGAATTTAATGGCAGGGGCAGCAGGGTTCGAACCCGCGACCTACGGTTTTGGAGACCGTCGCTCTACCAACTGAGCTATACCCCTGTGGTGAGCCCCCAGATATGCCAGCGGCGCGGCGGACTCAAGAGGCTTTTTAAAATTCCTGTGCGGCTCCTTCGAGGACAAACAAGTTGCGCGTGGCGCGCAGTCCGGTAAGACAAGTCTCTGTCAGCACAAGGAACCTCGGGTGAGCATACGCAAAAAGATTGCAGACAGCGAAGCCGTCCTGAATTGGGCCGCGCGGCGGATCGCCAGCTATATCCGGATGGTCAACCGCAATACGCGCTGGCAACGCATCGGGTACGAGGAACTGGATCAACTGGTCGAACAGGGTGAGCCGGTGATTGTGGTGCTGTGGCACCAGCGCTTGGCGCAATCCCCGTATTTCTTTCCGCTGGACAAGGGGCGTATCTGCTCGATCACGTCTTCGGCGCGAGCGGGCAGCATGGTGGGACGCGTGCAGAAGCTGTTCGGCATGGACACCATCGCCATGGCCAGTAAAACGCGCCACGTGGCCTTGTCGCGGCAGGTGCTTGGGAAGATGAAAGAGGGGATTTCGATCGGCATCGCCGCCGATGGGCCACGCGGGCCGGAACGAGTGCTGTCGACCGTGCCTCTGGTCTGGGCGCGGACCTCGGGCAAGCGGGTGTTCGGGATCACGTTCTCGGCCAGACATGGGCGCGAGGCAGGCACCTGGGACCGCCTGCTGATGCCGCGCCCCTGGCGGAATGAGGGCGTGTTTCTGTGCAGGGAATGGACCGAAACGGTGCCCCGTAAGGCCAGCGAAGAGGATATCGAAGCCCTGCGCCAAAGCCTTGAGCAACATATGAACGACATCACGGCCGAGGCCGACCGCATGGTCGAGCGTGAGCCCTGGTCGCCCTCTTAACCGCCCCGCAAGCGCTGCATCAGATAGACCTCGCTGCCTTCGGGAATAGGTTCCGTCAGACCGGTGGCAATGACGCGCCCGTCGATAGCGACGGACACCCCGGCATCAATCGGCCCTTTGAGTTGCGGGTGCGCGCGCACCAGTTCCCGCAGCAGGTCGCCGGTGGTTTTGGCCTCGACCTCCACCACCTGCTGGCCCCCGGTCAGAGACCGGAGGCCGGACCAGAGATGGACCTCAACCATTGTCCTTGAGCGCCGCCAGAATGCGCGGCGGCGACATTGGCAGTTCCTTCATTCGCACACCCGCCGCGTGCGAGACCGCGTTGGCGATGGCGGCCAGAGGCGGCACGATGCCCGTTTCGCCCACACCGCGCACACCGAACGGGTGGCCGGGGTTGGGCACTTCGACAATCACCGTGTCGATCATCGGCAGGTCGCTGGCGACCGGGATGCGGTAATCGAGGAAGATCGAGTTCTGCAACCGGCCATCCTCGCCGTAGATATATTCCTCGTTCAGCGCCCAGCCGATGCCCTGCGCGGCGCCGCCCTGATACTGGCCTTCCACATAGGTCGGGTGGATCGCCTTACCGGCGTCCTGAATGACCGTGTAGCGGGTGATGCTGGTCTTGCCGGTTTCCGGATCAACCTCAGCATCCACGATATGGGTGCCAAAGGACACGCCCGCGCCTTCGGGGGTTGCTTCGAAATGGCCCGAGATCGGACCACCCGTGCGCCCCATATTCGCGGTGATATCCGCCAGCGGCAGCGGGTCGAAATCACCTGCGTTGGGGCCCGATGGCACCGCGCAGCCGTTTTCCCACTTCACCGCATCGACCGGGATGCCCCATTTGGTCGCCGCCCGTTCGCTCAGCTTTTCGACCGCGTGGCGTGCCGCCTTGATGGTCGCAAGGCCGCTGGCATAGGTCACGCGCGAGCCGTGGCTGACGTCGTTGTAGCCCAGCGAGGCGGTGTCGGCGATGGTCACGCGGATATTCTCATACGGAATGCCCAGCACCTCAGCCGCCATCAGCGCCATGGACGCGCGCGAGCCGCCAATATCGGGCGTGCCGACCATCAGTTGCGCCGAACCATCCTCGGACAGCGCCAGCGTTACTGAGGTTTCGCCGCCGTGGTTGAACCAGAACCCGCAGGCGATCCCGCGCCCCTGCCCCGGTTTCAGCGGGGCCGAGTAATGCGGGTGCGCTTTGGCAGCCTCGAGCGTTTCGACCAGACCGATGCGTTCATAACGCGGGCCATAGCTGGCCTTGGTGCCTTCGTGCGCGGCGTTTTTCAGGCGCACATCGATAGGATCAAGCCCCAGCTTCTTGCACATCTCGTCAATCACCGACTCGACCGCAAAGGCCCCCATCGGCGCGCCGGGCGCGCGATAGGCGGCTTGCTTGGGACGGTTGGCCATGACGTCATAGCCGATCTGTTTGACGTTGGTGAGGTTATAGGCGGCAAAGGCGCACATAGCGGTCATATCGCCCGGCGCACCGGGGAACGCCCCACCCTGCAGGCGGAATTCGCCGCGCGCCGCAGTGATCGTGCCGTCTTTTTTCATGCCGATCTTGATATCCATCGAGGCCGAGGCGGTTGGACCCGTGGCCCGGAACACTTCGGACCGCGACATCACCAGCTTGACCGGGCGGTTGGCTTTGCGGCTCAGCGCCAGCGCCACCGGCTCGATGAACACCGTGGTCTTGCCGCCGAAGCCGCCACCAATCTCAGAGGCGGTGACGCGCAGCTGCGAGGTCTCGATGCCCAGCAGGGCCGCGCAGGTTTTCTGCGCAATCCAATGGCCCTGGGTGGTGCACCACAGCTCACCCTTGCCGTCATTGCCCAGCATCGCCAGACAGGCGTGGGGTTCGATATAGCCCTGGTGGGTCGCCTCGGTGACAAAACTGTCTTCCATGACCAGATCGGCCTCGGCAAACCCGGCCTCGACATCTCCGTGACCGCTTTCATGGTAGCGCACGACGTTGGGATGCATGCCTTCGGGCACGGAATAGTCTGCCGCGCCTTCGCGGATAACTGGCGCGTCCTTGGCCATCGCCTTGTCCACATCGGTGACGTGAGGTAGGACTTCGTACTCAATTTCGATCAGTTTCAGCGCGTCGCGCGCCGCCAGCGCCGATGTGGCCGCGACAGCCGCAACCGCATGCCCGTCATACAGCGCCTTTTCGCCCGCCATGACGTTTTCCAGCACGTTGTAAAACTCGCCCTCCAGACCGGGTTTGAACGGCACATCGGCAAAATCCGCGCGGGTGACAACGGCTTTGACATCCTTCAGCGCCTCGGCCTTGGAGGCGTCGATCTTGACGATCCGCGCATGCGCGTGCGGAGAGCGCAGGATCGCGCCGTGCAGCATGCCGGGGGCGGACATATCGGCCCCGAACTTAGCGCGGCCCGTGACCTTGTCCAACCCGTCCGGGCGGTTCGGGCGGGTACCGACAAAGGTGAAGTCGGATTTACGGTCGTCCAGTGCCATTACGAAGCCTCCCGCAGCTCTTCCGCCGTTTCCATCACGGCGCGAATGATCTTGTCATAACCGGTGCACCGGCAGAGGTTGCCTGCCAGCCAGTACCGGGTTTCCTCTTCCGTCGGGTTGGGGTTTTTCTCCAGCAGCGACTTGGCGGCCACCAGAATGCCCGGCGTGCAGATACCGCATTGAAGGGCGGCATGTTCGATGAACTTTTGCTGCAGCGGGTGCAGAATGTCGCCATCCGCGATGCCTTCGACGGTTTCGATCTGCTTGCCATCGGCCTCGACTCCCAGCATCAGGCAGGAACAGACCAGACGGCCATCAACGGTGACCGAGCACGCGCCGCAATCGCCGGTGCCGCAGCCCTCTTTCGCGCCAGTCAGGTTCAGCTTGTCGCGCAGGCAATCCAGCAGGGTTTCGCGCGGGTCACACAGGTATTCGACCGCGTCGCCATTGACGGTGGTGGATACGTGGAACTTGCTCATACGTCTTCTCCCTTCGCGCGGGCATAGGCGATTTTCGCAGCGCGTTTGGCCAGAACTCCGGCCACTTCGGTGCGGAATGCAATCGTGCCGCGCTTATCGTCAATCGGGTTGCAGGCGGCTGAGGCCGCTGCGGCGAGCGCTTCCAGAGCCGCATCATCCAGCGTTGAGCCGATGATCGCACGGGCCGCGTCTTCAACCAGCAATACGGTTGGGGCCACAGCGCCCAGTGAGACGCGAGCCTCGGTGACCGTTTCCCCATCCAGCCGCAGGCTGACTCCAACGCCGACCACAGCGATGTCCATCTCGGTGCGCGGAATGAAGCGCAGATAGGCATCGCCCGCATTGCCCCCGCGCGCCGGGATGTTAACCGCCGAGATCACTTCACCCTTGGCCAGCGACGTCTTACCCGGTCCGGTGGGGATATCCTCGACCGCAACCTCGCGGGTGCCTTCAGGGCCGGTGACCGTCACCGTCACACCAGCAGCAATCATCGCAGGCACCGAATCCGCCGCCGGAGAGCCGTTGCACAGGTTGCCAACCAGCGTCGCGCGGCCTTGCACCTGAGTTGATCCTATCAGGTCCATCGCCTCGACCACACCGGGCCAGTCGCGGCCCAACTCGGGGTGCTCGCTCATTTCGGCCCCGGTGGCCGCGACGCCCAGCGTCCAACTGCCATCACCGTTGCGGGTGATGGCACCAACACCGTCGATCTTCTTGATGTCGATCAGCGTGTCGGGCGTCACCAAATCCGAGCGCAACTGCACCAGCACATCCGTTCCACCGGCCAGAAACCGGGTGATGCCCTTTGCGTTTGCAGCCAGTGCCGACGCCTCGGCAAAGCTGGCGGGGCTATGATACTCCATGAAAATACCTCGCACCTGTTGATCAGGGATTACTGGGGTTCGCAGGGGACGTTAGTGCAGCATTGGGGCGGCGTCCATGGCTGGAACGACCAATTTTTTGGATTCAAATTGTCGTTTCCAGACTTTGCGTCACAGATCGATCTCAACCACACCGCCCGGTTGCGCGGCCCGGCTTTGGCAAAGGATGATAGCGCTCTCGCGTTGTTTGTTGGACAGCACGAAATCGCGGTGCTCGATCTCGCCTGAGATCACGCTGCACTTGCAGACCCCGCAGATACCGTCCGAGCATTTCACATCCACGTGAACGCCCGCCTCGTTCAGCACTTGCGCGGCGTCCTTGTCGGCGGGGACGTTCAGGTCACGGCCTGATTTCGTCAGTCTCAGGGTGAAGGGATGGTTTTCGTAGTCGGGCTGTTCGGGGACCGAGAAGTATTCCAGATGCCGCGCCTCTTCGGGGAAGCCCTGCACCTCAGCCGCCTGCATCACGCCGTCCATGAACCGATCCGGGCCGCAGGTGTATACGTGCCAGCCGTCCTGATAGTCCGACAGGATCGCATCCAGATCGGCCCGCGTGCCTTCATCCGAGAAATGGTAATGCACATGGTCCGCCCACGGCATCGCGGCCAGATCGTCCAGATACCCGGCCCCAGCGCGGGTGCTGGCGGAGTAGTGCAGTTCAAACGGTTTGCCCAAAGCGTGCAGCCGGTGGGCAAAGGCGATCATCGGGGTGATGCCGATACCGCCGCCCATCAGAAAGGTTTTGGTCGCGGTTTCATCCAGTTCGAAATGGTTGATCGGCTTTGAGATGAACACCTTGCGCCCTTCGTTGAAGATGCGGTGCAAGAGGGCCGAGCCGCCGCGCCCTTCATCCTCACGCAGCACGCCAATTTGATAGGTGACCCGGTCAGAGGGATCGCCCGACATCGAGTACTGCCGCAGGAACTCCGGCGCGACGAGAACGTCCAGATGCGCGCCTGCGGTCCATTCCGGCAGGGGCGCACCGTCGAGGGTCGAGAACTCATACTTGGTGACATCGGCGGTCATCTTGTCGACCTTCGTCAGTTCCACTCGCATCACCGGCGCGTCGCCTGCGATCTGATAGCGGTGGATGACGGACATGTCGCCCGCCGCCTTGCGGGTCTTGTAATCGTCTGCGCTGACCATCGCCTCGTAGGCGGCGATTCCTGCCTCTCGGTCCATGTGGAATGGATAAGGCCAGGGGTGCGGCGCAAGTGGGGCGGGATAGACGGCCAGCGTCTGATCCTCGTATTTCAGGTCCAGATCGGTCTGCAGGTCCCGCCGGTTCAACGGATGCTGCGAAGGGCGATAAGCCCCGTCAGCCTCCAATTCGATATCCCACCACCATTTCTTGATGTCATTCAGCCCGCCATTGCCCACGGCATCATCCAATTTGGCCAAGGCGGGTGCGGCCTTGGGGATGTTCATCGCGGCCCAGCGGAAGGGACGTTCCTTGAAGATACCTTCCAGGTTCCACGGGCAGGTTTTCATGCACCGCCCGCACATCGCACCGCCCGGAGTGGTTACCCGGTAGGTTGCGCATTTCTGGCTGTCGGATTTCCAGATCTCATAGCCGTTGAACATCAACTTCGGCCCGGCAGTGATCGCGCCCGAGGGGCATTCGCGAGCGCATTTGTTGCAGGCCTCGCAGAAACTCTGCAGACCGAAATCAATCGGCTTGTCATGGCTCATCGGCATATCCGTCGTCACCACGCCCGATTTCAGACGCGGGCCGAGATAGGGGTTCAGAATGACCTCGCCAATCCGGCTGACCTCGCCCAGCCCCGACAGCAGCAACAGCGGCGGTTGCAGCACCTCGCCATCCATCACCGTATGAGCCTTGGCCTTAAACCCGAGGTTACGGATCTGCTGCGCGATCACCCCGCCCAGCAACGAGAACCGCAGATAGGCGCGCATCGACTGGGCCACGCTGATCCAGTCATCGCCGCTGGCACCTTCCATCGTCTCATAGCCCTGATCGATGATCATGCTGATGGCCTGATCGTGGGGCGGGATGATTTCCTCACCGGTCGCATCATGGGAATACCACGCCCAGTCCGGGCAGCGGCTGAGGCCCACCGCATCGACCCCCAGAAAATAGGTCGCCGCCTTGATATTGGCGGCGTTGCGCGCCGCATCGGTTGGCTTGGGCTCGTCCGTGCTTTCCCCATCCTGCAACAGGACAAAGGCCCCCAACGCGCGACGTTGGGCAAAGCTCGGGGCGGATTTGCGGACGTAGTGCCCGCCCTTCGCCGCATCCTGCAGATGCTTCCCCATATCGCCAAACTGCGCCCGCGCGAACATGTCCGCCCGTTTCGGCACGCGCGCGACATTTTCTTCGTCGATATAGGTGGTCGGGTCTTCCACGCGTTTGAGGGTTTCAAACGGATGCGCCCCGTCCACATAGCGCCGCTTCGCGTAGGGATCGCGGTTCAAAGCGTTCTTGGCGAACCCTGCCCCCAGCCACCACGCCGGACCTTGCGTGCGAAACCACGGCTGTTGCGCCAGCGGCTGCAAGGGTTTGTCATGTGCAATCGGCATCTCGGTGGTGACAGCCGCCAGCCCAAACCGTGGCCCCAGCCACGGGGCGACAAGGTCGCCACCCTCGACCGAGGCCAACCCCGCCGCCACCGCAAGTTTGCCCAGATCGACATCCGAGGACATGGCCGTATGCGCCCGTGCATCGAAGCCCAGCAGGCGGATGTAATTGGCGATCACCACAGCGTTTTCCGAAGCCAGCAGACAGGCCCGATGGTCTTGCGCATCCCCGATCCACTGCGCGCCGGGCTCATCCGGGTCGGGATCGCGATTGTGTTCATAGAGGAAGACAATAGCATGGCGATGCGCATCCAGCGGTCCCGGCGTCGCCTCCATACTGTCTTTCAGATCGGCCATGATCACGTCGATGCCCGAGGCCAGCGTTTTGGTCTGACGCGTGCGCAGGGCATGGGCCAGCCGGTCGATATCTGGGTTGCGGTGCGGCTGGTCCAGCAGGGCCTCGGACGGCAGAGGGCCGCAACCCATCATCGAGGCATCGTTGAAATAGCCGAACGCTTTCAGATGGTTGGCGCGGTCCTGCGGGTCGGACGGAATCTCGGAGGCCACCGGGTTTACGAACCCATCCCGGATCGTGTCCAGCATGGCCTGAAACTCACCCATCGCATTCACGATGCTTTCGGGCTGATCCGGCCTGTGAAAGCTAAGCACCGGCATCGCAGGCGTGCCGGACAGATCAGGCAGGTGGTCCTGCCGGGCCAAACGTTCCAGCGGAAATGGTCCCATATGAACCGGCCGGTTCTTGTCCGAGAAAAAGCGGATCCCCATCCTAAGCCTCCTGTCTTCCCTAACCCCCTAACCTGCCATGGGCGGCAAATCCATTCACAAAAGCCGCGAATGGGCGGTAACGGTGTGATTTCAGGTGGTTAAGAAGTCTACTACGCCTTTTCAGGCCTGAGACAGCAGCCAGTCCCGCATCTTACCTACAAGTTCGGGATGGCGAGGCATTTTGGGGACGACCACGTAGAAGCCCAGATCATCGACCAGAACCTGATCGAAGGGCCTGACCAACCGCCCGCTCTCCAGCTCCGCCGCCACCAGCGCGGCATTGGCCAGCGCAAAACCCTGCCCCGAGACAGCGGCATCAATCGCCAGACCGGTCTGGTTGAACGTCATCATGCGCGGCTTGCCCTGCACCCCGGCATGTTCAAGAAACAAAGGCCAAAGCCCATGAGAGTCGCTGAGCAGCACCTGCCGCAACAGATCGGCCGGGCCCGAGACCTGCGTGGCCAGATCAGGCGCGCAGACCACCATGAACTCGGTCGAGAACAGCGGCTGGGCCTGCAAACCTGCCGCCACCGGTCTGCGGCTTTGACGCACAGCAATATCGACCCCGTCCCGGCTGAAATCCGCCAGCCCTTCGCGGGCGTCCACGCGCACCTCGATATCGGGGTTTTTGCTCGTGAAATCCGGCAAGCGCGGGACCAGCCATTTCGAGGCAAAACTCGGGGTGACCGAGATCACGATCTGATGCTGGCCCGAGAACTCCTCGACCGCCCCTTCGATCAGACGAAACGCGCGGCGCAGAGGGGTATGAAACCGCCGCCCCGCCTCGGTCAGGCGCAATCCACGCGGAAGGCGGTCGAACAACGCTTCGCCCAGCCGTGCCTCAAGCCCGCGCACCTGCTGCGCGACGGCACCCTGGGTGACGCCCAATTCCTCGGCGGCGAGGCGGAAATTCAGGTGCCGGGCGGAGGCCTCAAAGGCGCGCAGGGCGTTGAGCGGAGGGAGGGCGGGCATGTCGCAACTCTGTAGATTTTCTACAGCTTTACGGCAGAAGAACTGATTGGTCAATTTTCGGCTCTGGCCCCATGTTGATCGCAGACAGAAAATGGAGATTAAGAAATGGAAGACAAGGTTGCGCTGATAACAGCGGGCGGCAGTGGGATGGGTGCGGATGCGGCCCGGCGGTTGGCAGCAGATGGGTTCAAGGTGGGGATTTTGTCTTCGTCCGGTAAGGGTGAGGCTCTGGCCAGTGATCTGGACGGTGTCGGCATCACCGGCTCGAACCAATCCGGCGACGATCTGCAGAAGCTGGTCGATGCGGCCATGGCCCACTGGGGACGGGTCGATGTGCTGGTCAACTCTGCCGGGCATGGCCCCCGCGCCCCAGTTCTGGAACTGACGGATGACGACTGGCACACCGGCATGGATGTCTATTTCCTGAACGCCGTCCGCCCGACCCGGCTAGTCACGCCGATCATGCAGGCACAAGGCGGCGGGTCCATCATCAACATCTCGACCTTCGCGGCGTTCGAGCCTGACCCGGTGTTTCCAACCTCCGGCGTGTTCCGCGCAGGGCTGGCCGCCTTTACCAAGCTGTTCGCGGACAAATACGCGGCCGACAACATTCGCATGAACAACGTGCTGCCCGGCTTCATCGACAGCCTGCCAGAGAAAGAGGAATTCCGGTCGCGCATCCCGATGGGCCGCTATGGCCGCAGCTATGACGAAATCGCCTCGGTCATTTCCCTGCTGGCCTCGGACGGCGGCGGCTACATCACCGGACAGAACATCCGGGTGGACGGAGGCATCACCCGCTCGGTCTGACGGCTATCCGGTCACAAGCGCCCTCTGGTCGTCGCGGCCCATGGCGATCAGCAGGGGCGCGGCCTCCTGCTGCGCTACAAACGCGGCCTTGTCCGTCATGCCGCGCCATTCGGCCAGGACCAGCGATTGTGCCACCGCCCCGCCCAAGGTCGCGCCCGGCCCAGTCACGATGAACAGGTCCGGCGCGAATTCGCGCGCGGCCGTCTGCACGGCGCGGGTGAAATCATACGGCTCGGTCACCTGATGGCCCAGCGTGTAGTCCCACAGCGCATCCGTGTCTGTCGCGCCCGGCCACCAGATTTTGCCGCGCCCGTCGATCATCGGATGGCGGGGCTGCCAGAATAAATTTGCCGCCAGTTGCGCCCGCCCTTCTGCTGCCACGGACGCCTGAAGACGGGTATGGAACGCGGCGTGGTTGGGCAAGCGCATGGGGAAGCGATCCTGAATCGCAGGCTGAGACGCCTCGAACGCAGCCAGCCCGGCCTCGTTTCCGGCCAGAACCAGCATCCCGCCCAGATCAATCGACAGGGCCAGATCCTGCCCCTCGCTCGTGTCGATACGTGCGACGTCCCTAAGTATTGCCTGTTTCCGAGCAGGATCGTTAACCCAGGTGTCGTCCGTAAAGGGATAGACCAACTGCCCGCCAATCAGATGCTGCTGCATCAGCGTTCCCATCGTGTTGACGACGCGGAACCCATTCTCGGCGCTCAGCGCCCCGGCCACGGCCAGCGCGATGTACCAGCCCATCGAGTTTCCGGTGACCGCGACCACCTCAATATCCTCAGCCAGCGTCTGCGCATCCGCCAGAGACGCGGCGTAGATCAGGGGTGAGGCAATGTCGCCGCGGGAATATTTGCTCACCGTGAAGCGGCTTGCGGCATCGAGCGCCGTCACAGCCTCTTGCCCGGTTTCTTCCCGAATGGCGTCGAATGTGCGGAACATCTGCACCCGGTCGGCATGGTGCCGATGCAGATAGCCCAACTCGGGCTTGTTATAGGTGCCACGGCCCGGGCAGATGACAACAGCGGTGCGGGTCATGCTTTGCCTCCGGTCAGGGTCAAGGCGGCGGCGACAATACCGTCTTTCGACGGCAGTGGTGCTGCATAGGCCGGGCCGGTTGCGATGAAACAATCATCAGCCGCCACACGGGCGGTCGGGGTCGCAGAACTTTCTTCTTGGAAGAAAGTCATCAGCGCTTCGGACTGGCTGCCGGTGCGGCGGCATTCGTCTACAATCAGGATATGCTTGCAGCCACGCGTCGCCGCAAGCAGTGCCTCGGCAGGTAACGGTGCCAGCCAGCGCAGATCGACGATCCGGGTTTTCAATCCCGCCGCCTGCAACTCGGGCAGCGCCTGGTGAGACAGGTAGTGCCCGTTGCCATAGGTCACGATGGCCAGATCGTCGCCATCCCCACGCACCCCAACCTCGCCCAGCGCAATCCGCTGGTCAGGCGAGGGATAGGTCGTCATCCAACCGCCGTCCTGTGCCTGATGCAGATCGCGCATAGGATAGAGCGCGATGGGCTCCAGAAACACAACCACCCGCTGTTCTTCGCGCGCCAGCCGCACACATTCGCGCAGCATCATCGCCGAATCCGCGCCGCTGGAAGGACAGGCAATGATCACGCCCGGAATGTCGCGCAGAACTGCCAGCGAATTGTCATTGTGGAAATGCCCGCCAAAGCCTTTCTGATACCCAAGACCCGCGATCCGCAGCACCATCGGGTTGGTGAACTGACCGTTCGAGAAGAAGGGCAAGGTGGCAGCCTCTCCCCTGATCTGATCCTCGGCATTGTGTAGATAGGCCAGGAACTGGATTTCTGGGATCGGGACAAATCCGTTATGGCCCATGCCGATGGCCAGACCCAGAATGGATTGCTCATCCAGCAACGTGTCGATCACCCGGTCCGGGCCAAAGCGCTGCTGCAGTTTCTGGGTCACGCCATAGACCCCGCCCTTGCGGCCCACATCTTCACCCATGCAGACGATTTCGCCATGCTCCAGCATCAGATCGGTCAGCGCCCAGTTGATCAGGCGGCTCATTGGCTGCGGGTCCTGCATGGCCCGCATGTCGCCACCGAAAGCGGCGGCCCGGGCGTCGGCGGTGGGCCCGTTTGTGGGCTTGCAGGCGCGTTTGGGCGGGATCAGGCTGGCCATCACCTGTTCCGCGTTTGCCAGATGCGGGCGGGTCGCGGCCTCGGCGGCGACGCGGTCGGTGCGGGCGCACGTGTCCTGATAAATCTGCAACGCCGCATCCGGGAACAACGCCCCGGCCTGATCCAGCAACCGGACCGAATGCAACAACGGATCGTTAGCCTCATCCGCTTCGACCTCAGCCTTGCTCAGGTAGGTTGTCGGCACATCCGCCCCGGCATGACCATAGAGACGCACGGTCTTCAGATGCAGAAAGGCAGGCTTGCGACGCGTGCGGACATAGTGGGCCGCCTCTTGGGCCACAGCGTATGTTTCATAGATATCCAACCCGTTGGCCTGAAAATATTTGATCCCCGGACGATGCTCCATCGAGGTCTGAATCCAGCCTTTCGGCGTTTTTACCGAAATACCGATGCCATTATCCTCGCATACGAACAAAAGGGGCAAAGGCGTGGACTGCACACTGGTCCAGCCTGCCGTGTTGATCGCCCCCTGCGCGGTCGAATGGTTGGCCGAGGCATCCCCGAACGAGCACATGGCGATCCCGTCCAACGGCAATTCCCGATGCTCGGGGTCGTGCCTGCGCGCCGCGCCCAGCGAGTAGGCAGCCCCGACGGCCTTGGGCAGATGGCTGGCGATGGTCGAGGTTTGTGGCGGTATCGTCAGCGCTTTCGACCCCAGCACCTTGTGCCGCCCGCCCGAGGTCGGGTCCTCACTGGAGCAGGCAAAGCTGAGCAACATGTCCCAGGCGATCTGCTGGCCCGGCACCTGCTCGGCGCGGGCAATCTGAAACGCAGCGTCGCGATAGTGCAGAAAGGCGATATCGGTCGGGCGCAGGGCTTGGGCGACGGCGGCCATGCCTTCGTGACCCGAGGACCCGATCGTGTAAAACCCCTGCCCTGCCTTTTGCATCGCCCTGCTGGTGCGATCCAACGCCCGGCTCAGCACCTGCGAGCGGAACAGAGACACCGCATCCGTACCCGTCAGGCCCACACGTGGCGGCGGCCCGTCCGGAAAGTCGCGGTTTGCAACCCGAGACAAGAAGTTTTCATGAACGATCTGGGCGCGGTCCATAGTCTGGCCTTTTTCAAATGGGGTGGGGCTTGCCCGACATCTGGGCGCATCGCCGCGCCAAACATCCCTTATATCCCGCTGGCGCAGGGAAAAAGCCAGTGATAATCAGAAGCAAAGGTATGAGGAAATGTCATATGATTGCGCCCCGCCGCTTTCTGCCATCCATATCGTCCCTGCTGGCGCTCGAGGCCGTGGACAGGCTCGGCAGCGCCTCGGCCGCCGCCGAGGAATTATCTTTGACGCAAAGCGCGATCAGCCGTCAGTTGAAAGCGATGGAGGAGCAACTGGGCGTCGACCTTATCCAGCGCACGCAGATGCGGCTGCACCTGACCCCAGCCGCCAAGGACTATGTTCAGACCGCGCGCGCGGCCCTGCAGCAACTGGCGCAGGCCTCGCTGAAGCTGAAGGCGAACCCCACCGGCGGGTCCCTGCATCTGTCGATCCTTCCGGCTTTCGGTATGCACTGGCTGGCCCCAAGGCTGCAGGATTTCGCCCGCCGCCATCCGGAGGTGACGGTCATTCTGAACACCCGCCTGAAACCGTTCGATTTCGACACCGAGCCTTTCGACGCCGCAATCCATTTCGGTCAGAGGGACTGGAGCGGGGTGAATTATATGAAGATCATGCACGAAGTGGTGCTTCCGGTCTGCGCGCCAGAGCTTCTGCCAGACCGGCTGTCAGGAATTGAATGGCTGACACAGGCCCCTCTGCTGCATCTTGAAACACGCCCGGATGGCTGGGACCGGTGGTTCGCCGCCCAAGGGCACCCGGCCAGCGGGCAGCGCGGGATGATGTTCGACCAGTTCTCGACCATGATCCAAGCGACCATTCATGGGCTGGGCGTGGGATTGCTGCCCGGTTATCTGGTGGCCGAAGACCTGCAGAGCGGTCGGCTGGTGCAGGCCTGCGACGGGCCAGAGGTCAGCCTTGGCGACTATTACCTCGTCTGGCCGAACGGACGGGCCGAGGCGGAACCGCTGAAATCGTTTCGGATCTGGCTAGAGGAGCAACTGTCCTCATAGCGTAAGAAACTGCGCGACCTTCGGCCTTGCGTCCTGCGGACGGCAGGTGGGCCGGGCAGGAGCGCCCTGTTCACACGTCAATCGACCGCGCGATCAGTTCCTTCATCACCTCGTTGGTGCCGCCATAGATCATCTGCACGCGGGCATCGGCATAAAGGCGGGCGATGGGGTATTCCATCATGAAGCCATAGCCGCCAAACAATTGCAGACATTCGTGCATAATCTCGTTCTGAACCTCCGAGCCCCAGTATTTGACCATCGATGCGGTGGCCGCGTCCAACTCACCCGCCTCAAGCTTGCCGATGCAATCGTTGACGAAACTGCGCAGAACCTCGGCCTTGGTCTTGCATTCCGCCAGTTTGAACCGGGTGTTCTGGAAATCCATGACGCGCTGCCCGAAGGCCTTGCGCTCCTGCACGTATTTCACCGTCTCGGCGATGGCGAAATCAATCGCGCCCAAGGCCATCAATCCGATGGTCAGACGTTCCCACGGCAGTTGGTTCATCAACTGGTAGAACCCCTGCCCTTCTTCGGAACCCAGCAGGTTGGTCATCGGCACTTTGACGTCTTCAAAGAACAGCTCGGCCGTGTCGTTGCCCTTCATCCCCAGCTTCTTGAGGTTCCGCCCCCGGCGAAATCCGTCCGCGCCGTCGGCCTCAACGGCGATCAGGGACACACCTTTCGCGCCCAGAGACTTGTCCGTTTTCGCGGCAACAATGATCAGATCCGCCGACTGGCCGTTGGTGATGAAAATCTTCGACCCGTTGAGCCGGTAGGAGTTGCCATCCCTGTCCGCCGTCGTGCGCACCGCCTGCACGTCTGATCCTGTACCGGGTTCGGTCATGGCCAGCGCTCCGACCATCTGACCCGAGGCCAATTTCGGCAGCCAGTTGCGCTTTTGATCCTCGCTGCCATAGGCTGTGATGTAATGGGTTACGATGGATTGGATTCCGTAACCCCACCCGGCATCCCCGCGCGCGGCCTGTTCGTAGATCGTGACCGAGTCGAACCCCATACCGCCGCCGACCCCGCCGTACTCTTCGGAGATCGCCCCGGCCATAAGCCCGGTTTCGCCCGCTTTGGTCCAGAAGTCGCGATCCACGACGCCATTGTCGACCCATCGCTCGATATTGGGGGTCAGTTCGTCATCCATGAACCGACCTGCCATGTCGGCAAACATCCGGTGTTCATCCGTGACCCAAGCGGCGGTGGAGGTAAAAAGCGACATGTATGGCTCTCCGAAACTGTTGTTAAGAAGAGGCTATCGTCGGATTTGTCCGCTGCCAATCCGGGTGACGCCGCGTTCGGGCACCGCGCTACGCAACGTTTCTTGCCATCTATGCGTCAGCCGCCGTGGATCAGACCCGCGCTGCATCGATCAAAGACCTTGCCGCCTCTTTCCCGTCAATGGCCGCATCGCAGTTCTTCAACATCACTGCAGACACGATGGCCCCTTCCTGCAGCAATTGCACCTGCCGGGCCAGCTTTTCAGGCTCGCGCGCGTCGGCCTTGCGCGCCAGAGAGGTGAAATAATCCAGAACCAGGCGCTTGTTCTCAGCCGCCTGAATGTGGATGGGGTGGTCGGGGTTTTGGTATTCCGCGCCTGCCTTGACGAAGATGCAGCCCCGGAACCCGTCTTCCTCGAACCATTCTCGTATGACATCAAACCCGGCGATCAACTGATCGGCGGGGTTGTCCGCGATCTCTTCAACCCGCTGCAGGAACCAGTCGCGAAAGTTTTCATCCCGCAGGCGCAATACCGCAAGGATCAGGTCCTCTTTGGTGCGGAAATGCTTGTACATCGAGGTTTTCGACACACCCGTTTCCACCACAAGCTTGTCCATTCCGGTGGCGTGAAACCCGTCGCGATAGAACACATCCAGCGCTTTTCGAACCAGTTGATCCCGTTTGTTTGGACGCATAGACCCCTCCGAGGTGTACTGATTAGCACATAATTCCCGCGGTGCATGAATGCAATCTGGCCGCGATAACCGCCTGCCGGGTTTCGGAACATTTTTCACCTTCCCGTGTGCTGGACCGTTCTGCTGCACATTTTCATTGATCGGGCGGACTGATCGGTACACCCTGAGAAAAGTTTACCGATCAGTCCACCAAAGGAGCCAAGGAATGCAACGCCGCGCCAGCCCGTTTTCGCCCCAATACGTGCCCTTCCTGCTGACCCTTGCCCTTCTGGCCGCATCGCTGGCCTAAGCGTGGCCGGTTGATCGCGCGGCCCGGCTTTGTCAGGGTGACAGGCGACGCCCATTCAAGAGCCCCCGAAAGGACCAGCCATGCCGCGTGCTTTTTCCGAACTGACCTTTACCACCGCGGTGCGGGCGCATCAGGACCGGATGGGCTCGGCGCAGACCTATGCCAAGTTCATCGAAGGTGGCCCACAGCAGGGCCATCTGATCGGCGAGCCCGAGAAAGCCTTTATCGAGGCACGCGACGGCTTCTATCAGGCCACAGTGTCCGAAACCGGCTGGCCTTATGTCCAGTTTCGCGGCGGGCCTGCGGGGTTTCTGAAAGTGCTGGGGCCTCAGACAATCGGCTATGCCGATCTGACCGGGAACAAACAGTATGTCTCGCGCGGAAATCTGGATGGCAATGATCGCATTGCGATGATCCTGATGGATTACGCCAACCAGCGCCGCCTCAAGATCCTGGGCCGTGTCGAGATCACCGAGGGCGAGGCCGCCGCCGCAAGCCTGTACCCCGAGGGCGCTGAAACCCCGGCTGAGCGTGCGGTGATCATCCGGGTCGAGGCGCTGGACTGGAACTGCCCCCGCCACATCACGCCCCGCTTCACCGAGGCGGAACTGCGCCCCCATCTGAACGCCCTTGGTCAGCAACTGGCGCAGCTTCAGGCGGAAAATGAGCGGCTTAAACAGCAGTTGGCGACCTGAGCCCCTGCGGAAATTTTGACGCACCCCTCTTGACCTTCCCGTCACTGGAACCCCCATTGGAGGGGCAAAGAAACTGTCGGGATTCGAGTCGAATGGCGGACCCTCAGACATATCACCTTAAGGTCGAAGGCATGCACTGCGCCTCATGCGTTGCACGTGTCGAAACCGCATTGCGGGACGTTCCGGGCGTGGATAGCGCGGCGGTGAACTTTGCCACCGAAACCGCTCAGGTTGCGTTTGACGGTCCTGTATCCGCGCTAACCGATGCGCTGGAGAGTGCAGGCCATCCGGCTGCGACGCAACAAACCGTTCTGGCGGTCGAGGGCATGAACTGCGCCTCGTGTGTCGCCAAAATTGAGCGGGTGCTGAAAGCAAGCCCCGGCGTGGTCGATGCCACTGCAAACCTTGCCACCAAAACGGCCACGGTGACGTATGTCGAGGGCACGACCAATCCGGCGACTCTGGCACAGGTCGCGACCCGGTCCGGCTATCCCGCGCAGCCAGCTGGGGCGGCAAGCACAGAGGCCAGCTTCAAGGCGGACGAAATCAGCCAACTGACTCGCTCAACGCTGCTGGCCGCCGCGCTGGCGTTGCCGGTTTTCATTCTTGAGATGGGCGGGCACATGATCCCGGCGTTTCATCACTGGGTGCAGGCGACCATCGGCACGCAGACCAGCCAATTGATCCAGTTCGCGCTGACCTCGGCCTTGCTGATCGGACCGGGGCGAGTGTTTTACGCCAAGGGCATCCCGTCACTGATGCGAGGCGCGCCCGATATGAATGCGCTGGTCGCCTTGGGGACCGGTGCGGCATATCTGTATTCGGTCGTGGCAACCTTCGCCCCGCATTTGCTGCCCGCCGGTACGGCGAATGTGTATTTCGAGGCCGCCGCCGTCATCGTCGTTCTCATCCTTCTGGGACGGCTGATGGAGGCGCGCGCCAAGGGCAAAACCGGTGCTGCGATCCGCAAGCTGGTCGGGTTGCAACCCAAGACGGCGCGCGTCGAACAGGATGGCGCAACCGTAGACCGCCCCATCGCCGAAATCGCGGTGGGCGATGTCCTGCAAATCCGACCGGGAGAGCGTGTGCCGGTGGACGGGGCGGTTCTGGAGGGCACCTCCTATGTCGACGAAAGCATGATCACCGGTGAACCGGTGCCGGTTGGTAAATCCGCTGGCGATAAGGTGGTCGGTGGCACCGTGAACGGCACAGGGGCCTTGCGCGTGCAGGCCAGCCGCGTGGGCGCAGATACCGTGCTGGCGCAGGTCATCCAGATGGTCGAACAGGCGCAGGGCGCGAAGCTGCCCATTCAGGGGCTTGTTGACCGGATCACATATCGCTTTGTCCCGGCGGTGATGGCCGTGGCGATCCTGACCGTACTTGCATGGCTGATCTTCGGACCCGCCCCCGCCTTGCCGCTGGCGCTGGTCGCCGGGGTCTCGGTCCTGATCATCGCCTGCCCCTGCGCGATGGGGCTGGCCACGCCCACCTCGATCATGGTGGGCACGGGTCGCGCAGCGGAGCTGGGCGTGCTGTTCCGCAAGGGCGACGCGCTGCAGCAGTTGCAGCAAGCGCAGGTCATCGCACTGGACAAGACCGGCACTCTGACCCAAGGCCGCCCGGAACTGGACCATGTGACCACGACAAACGGTTTTGACCGGGCCGAGGTTCTGCGCCTGGCCGCCGCGCTCGAAGCGCGATCCGAGCACCCCATCGCCACCGCCATCACCCGCGCTGGCCCTTCGGACTTGCCAGCGGTGTCGCAGGTTCAGTCGTTGACCGGCCTCGGGCTGCAGGGGCGGGTTGAGGGCAAGGACATCCTGATCGGCTCGCACAAGCTGATGCGGCAGGAAGGGATCGACATCGCCGATCTGCGGGTAGAGGCCGAAGCCCGCGCTGCGGCAGGGGCGACCCCCCTGTTCATGGCCATCAATGGTCTGGCGGCGGCGAGCCTTGCCGTTTCGGACCCGGTCAAGCCCGGCACGCGCGCGGCCTTGGCAGCCTTGCACCAGATGGGAATGAAGCTGGCCATGATCACCGGCGACAATGCCCGGACCGCCCGCGCTCTGGCCGACGATCTGGGCATCGACCACGTCACCGCCGAGGTTCTGCCGGACGGCAAGTTGGAGGCAATCCAAGCCCTGCGCGCCCAATACGGTATGGTGGCCTTTGTCGGCGACGGGATCAATGACGCGCCTGCTCTGGCGGCGGCGGATATCGGCGTTGCTATTGGCACCGGCACGGATGTGGCCATCGAAACAGCGGATGTGGTTCTGATGTCGGGCGATTTGCGCGGCGTGGTGAACGCGGTGGAAATCAGCCGCCGGACCATGCGCAACATCCGCCAGAACCTCGGCTGGGCCTTTGGCTATAACACCCTACTGATCCCGGTCGCGGCGGGGGTGCTTTATCCATTCGGAGGCCATCTGCTGTCGCCCGCTCTGGCCGCCGGAGCGATGGCCTTGTCCAGCGTCTTTGTCGTCACCAACGCCCTGCGCCTGCGCCGCGTTCGTGCCAGCGCGCCCGAGACCGCCCTGCCCGCAAGCGAGGAGGCCCCCGCATGAATATCGGAGATGTCGCCACCCGCACCGGCTTGCCCGCCAAAACCATCCGCTACTATGAGGATATCGACCTGATCAAACCTCTGCGCGACGACAACGGCTATCGCCGGTTTCGCGAGCAGGACGTGCACAAGCTGACCTTTCTGGGCCGCGCCCGCGCGCTTGGGTTCACCATCGAGGATTGTCGGACACTGCTGGCGCTATACGAAGACGAGACCCGCGCCAGCGCAGATGTAAAACAGGTGGCAAAGGATCATCTGGCCCAGATCGAGACAAAAATCGCCGACCTGAACGCCATGCGCGATACGCTGAGCCACCTGATTGACGCCTGCGCGGGCGATGACAGGCCGGATTGCCCAATCCTGCAGGATCTGGGTGGCAAGGCCTAGGGGTTGCCCTTTCATCTCAGCTTTGCTTTGTCTCCGCTGAACAACGGAGAGAAACCCCAGATGGTACTTTATTGGTCTTGGCGGGCGGTGGAACTTGTCGGCGTGGATCGCGTTGGGGTGACGGCAGAGGGGGGCTGTCTGCCCCCCATCGCGCCTGACGGCGCGATCCCCCCCCGAGGATATTTTTAGACAGATGAAGGGGATCCGTTTGGTATCTGGACTGGGAAACATATGAGCGATTTGACTGCATTCTGGGCCGGGTCCGTGCGCGGGCGCTGGGGGTTCGACGTTAAGCTGACGCGGCTGGACGGGGAATATGACCTGAACTTTCTGGCGCAGGCCACAAACGGGCAGGACTATGTTCTGAAGGTCATGCGTGCAGGCTGCGAGGCGGATCTGGTCGATCTTCAGATCAGGGCGCTGGAACATATCGCGGCGGAGGCCCCGGGCCTGCCGTTTCCAAAGGTCATTCCCGATCTGAACGGAGCACTGTTGCCAGAGATCGAGGATGCAGCGGGTGAGGCCCGGCTGGTCTGGCTGCTCGAACGGTTGCCGGGAACCTGCTACGCCAAGGTCGCGCCAAAAAGTGAGGAACTGATCCTGAAGCTGGGCCGCGTTCTGGGCGCAACCGACCGGGCGCTGCGGGGGTTCTCGCATAACGGTTTGGACAGGCCGGCGTTCAAATGGGATCTGACGCAGGCCGGGTGGATCGGTGATCAGCTGGACGCGATTTCCGACCCGGATCGGCGCGATCTGCTGGCGGGCATTGTGGCAGGGTATGACCGTTGCGCGGGTGAACTGCAGGCGTTGCCGAAGCAGGCCATTCACAACGACGCCAATGACTACAACATTCTGGTTGACGGCGAATTGGGTCGGCATTCGGTGTCCGGGCTGATTGATCTGGGCGACATGTGCGCCGCGCCGCGCATCTGCGATCTGGCCATCGCCGGGGCCTATATCGTGCTGGACCATCCGAAGCCTGAACGCGCGTTGGCGGCTTTGGTTCGCGGTTATCACGCCGCCAACCGCTTGCAGGCCGAAGAGGTCGATCTGATCTGGCCGCTGCTGCGCATGCGGCTGGCGGTGTCGGTGGTGAACTCGACCCTGATGGCACTCGAGAACCCGGACGATCCCTATGTGACTATTTCGCAGGCACCTGCGTGGCGGTTTCTGGAAAACGCTTCCGTCAATGGCGATCTGATGCCTGCGCGGTTGCGAGTGGCCTGCGGGTTTCCGGTGACCAGTGGGGCCAAACGGGTGCAAGCGTATCTGCAGGATCATCGCGGCCATTTTGCGCAGATGTTAGGGCAGGATCTGAGCGATGCGCCGATGGGGTCGCTGTCGGTTGAGAACTCGCTCTGGCCGCAGAACCCGTTTCACATGCCCCTGGAAGAAGCAGCCCGCGTGGGTGAGGAATTCGGCGAAGGCCTCTGGCTGGGGTATTACAACGAGCCGCGCCTGATCTATGCCGAGCCGGGGTTCCATAAGGGGCCGTGGAAAGCCTCGGACCGGCGCACGGTGCATCTGGCGGTGGATGTGTTTGCCCCCGCAGGCACCGTTCTGCATGCGCCCATGAGTGGGCGGGTTGAGGCTGTGGAAAACCGGGACGCGCATCTCGATTATGGCGGCGTGGTGATCCTGCACCACGAAACGCCCGAGGGCGATCCGTTCTATACGCTCTATGGCCATCTGGACCCCGAAGTCTGTGACCGCCTGAAACCCGGCGATCCGGTGGCGCAGGGCGCGGCCTTTGCCCGCCTTGGCGACGCTTCGCAGAATGGCGGCTGGGCCCCGCATGTGCATTTCCAACTGGCGTTGACAACGGAGGGGATGCAGGCCGACTGGCCCGGCGTGGCCGACCCGGATGAACTGGAGCTGTGGAACGCGGTCTGCCCGAACCCGGCGGCGCTGCTGAATTTGGCCGACGACAAGGTGGCCTATCGCCCAACCGACAAGCGGGCGATCCTGCAAGATCGGCACGATCATTTCGGCGGCAACCTCAGCCTGACCTATGACGATCCGGTCATACTGGTGCGGGGGTGGAAACACCACCTGTTCGACGAATGGGGCCGACCCTATCTGGACGCCTACAACAATGTCCCCCATGTGGGACACGCGCATCCGCGCATTCAGGCGGTGGCGGCGGATCAGTTGAAGCGGATGAACTCGAACACCCGCTATCTGCATCCTGCGCAGACTGAATTTGCCGAGAAAATCCTGTCAAAACTGCCGGAGCAACTACAGGTCTGCTTCTTCGTCAACTCAGGGACGGAGGCCAATGAACTCGCCTTGCGGCTGGCGCGTGCGCATACCGGCGCGAAGGGGATTGTGACGCCAGATCATGGCTATCACGGGAATACCAATGCCGCGGTTGCGATCTCAGCCTACAAGTTCAACAAGCCGGGCGGGGTCGGTCAGGCGGATTGGGTCGAACTGGTCGAGGTCGCGGATGACTATCGCGGATCGTTCCGACGCGACGATCCCGAGCGCGCGACAAAATTCGCGGATTTGGTAGACCCTGCGATTTCCGCGCTGCAGGACAAGGGCCAGGGTGTTGCGGGTTTTATCGCCGAGACCTTCCCCTCGGTCGGCGGTCAGATCATCCCACCCAAGGGTTATCTGCCTGCGGTCTATGAGAAAATCCGCGCCGCAGGGGGCGTCTGTATCGCCGATGAGGTGCAAACTGGGCTGGGGCGTCTGGGCGATTACTATTTCGGCTTCGAACATCAGGGCGCGCTGCCGGATGTCGTGGTGATGGGCAAGCCTATCGGCAACGGGCATCCGCTGGGTGTGCTGGTGACAACCAAAGAGATCGCGAAAAGCTTCGACAACGGGATCGAGTTCTTCTCGACCTTTGGCGGCTCGACCCTGTCCTGTCGCATTGGGAAAGAGGTTCTGGACATCATCGATGACGAAGGGCTGCAGGACAACGCCCGCTTGATGGGCGCGCGTCTGATGGAGGGGCTGCGCGGGATCGAGGCCGATTTTGGCTGCGTCGGCGACGTACGCGGCATGGGGCTGTTTGTCGGGGTAGAACTGGTCAATCCCGACGGCTCGGAAGCCACCGAAATCTGCGGTTACATCAAAAACCGGATGCGCGATCATCGCATCCTGATCGGCAGCGAAGGGCCCAAGGACAACATCCTGAAAATCCGCCCGCCCCTGACCATCGAGGCTGAAGATGTGGACATGATACTTTGGGCGCTGCGCCAAGTTCTGGCCGAAGTTGGCGACTACGCCCCCGAACCGGTCTGCGACCATGATCACCACGACCACGGTTGCGGCTGTTGTTAGAAAATGACCCCGGCTGCGCGGGCCGGGGTCTGGCTTTGCCACTCAGTGAACGACGGTCGCGGGGGACCTGTGACCGGTTGTTGGCAAAGGTATGGCTGCCGTCATTCTGCGCAGGGCCAGACCCAGTTCCTCGGACAGCGAGGCCAGCGCGGGGGCAAAATCCGGGCGCACGATGAGCGAGGCCATCATCATCGCATCTTCGCGCGCGCCTTCCGAGGCCGCCGCGATCATCTGCGCGAAACAATTCTCGTCCGCGCCCAGACACGAGCACCCCAAACCATGCCGTATCAGCGGACGACGCCCGTGATGGGCGCAAAGCGAACACAAGCGATCCAGCGCCAGCATCGCCGTGCGCCCGTGATCCGTGCCGAGCGCGATATCGAAATCGCTGGCCGCATCGGCCTGCCCGCCGGGCCCATCCGCCCAAAGCCGCAGATACATTACCGCGCCCGCTTCGATCGGGTCGAGGTCTGACAGGCGGCCAACAGCCGCCCCGCCTCGCGAAGACGGCGCGCTCATTTCGTCAGGATCAGCTTGCCAGCGCGGGTGATGCGCAGCGTGTAAAGCTGATCGCCCAGCTCGATATGGGCCAGATTGCCGCCCTTGGTCAGGTCTTCGGCCTTGTGGGCAGGCAACATGGAAACGGCATAGGATTGGGTGGCGGTCGGGGTCTGCGCGTTCATCGGACAACTCCAGAGGTTTTCAGGCAAATGGCCTGATCTGTTCGCTTTTCTATCGGTCTGGCTGACCCAATGCTGGGTTGGCTGATGACTTCCACCCTTAATCTGATTATTTTAGTAAGGTATGTCAAGCCCGGCTTTCCGGACGCGCGGTATTGGCGCAATTGCGCTACAGGGAAACCCGCGTTAGGTCTTGGCAAACAAGGCAGGAAGGCGGGCATATGACCACAGCAGTTGTGTTTGATCTGGACGGAACTCTGGTGGACAGTATCGGTGATCTGGCCGGGGCCGCGAACCGGATGCTGGCAGAAGTCGGGCACGAACCGTTGCCGCAAGACGTGATCCGGGGATTCGTGGGCAACGGTCTGCCAAAGCTGGTTGAACGGGTCATGCGCCATTGCAACCTGCCGATAGATCGCCATGCAGACCTGACCCGAGCAACGCTGAACCACTACAATGCCGCCGCCAGCGAAACGACCCGGCCCTATCCCGGCATAACCGAAGCGCTGGCCAAATTGCAGGACATGGGCTGCGTTCTCGGGGTCTGTACCAACAAACCCGAAGGCCCGGCGCGCCACGTGCTGGAAGCGCTCGATCTGGCCCATCATTTCAAGGTCGTTCTTGGCGGAGACACCCTGCCCGTCCGAAAACCCGATCCGGCCCATCTGACGGAAAGCTTCCGTGCCCTGTCGGCCAAAGGCCCTTGCCTGTTTGTCGGCGATAGCGAAGTGGATGCCGAAACGGCAAAACGCGCGCAGATCCCGTTTCTGCTGTTCACCGAAGGGTACCGGAAATCACCCGTAGTCGAGATTCCGCATGATGCCAGCTATGGCAGCGCCTCGGATTTGCCCGCGCTTGTCACCCGCATCGCGGGGCAGCCTGCCTGAAATCCAACACTCTACCCCCCAAAATTATTGAGGGGCCGGCCGAGGGGGTGTGGACCAGCCCCTCATGGGGGAAAAGTGTTCGGTCATCGCAGACCGGGTGGTTGTACTCTTTCTACCGAATCCCCTTGGGTGGCGAAATTGGGGGTTTCCCGTAGAAAGACAAAAACGACTATAAACTCATACATAAAGGATCATTTTGATCCAAAAATTAGCAAGCGTTTTTCTGCACTTACAGTCTTGGTCCAGACGCCGCTTGGACGCTAAAAAAGATATAATTGGGCATAAAAACACCCCAAACCGAAGGGAAGAGGACGGAAATGGGGACGAATCGCACACGCGCAAGGCCGGTTTCCTCCCCTGTTCTGCAGGGCATTCTGCCCATTGACCGGGCGCATCTTCCGACCGAGATTCTGGCTGGTATCACCTTTGCCTGCCTCGCGATCCCCGAGGTTATGGGCTACACCAAAATCGCCGGAACACCGGTTATCACCGGGCTGTATACGATCCTGATCCCGATGGCGCTTTTTGCGCTGTTCGGATCGTCGCGGCATCTGGTCGTTGGCGCGGATTCCGCCACAGCAGCGATCACCGCATCGGCGCTGGCCGGGATGGCGGTGTCCGGATCATCGGAGTATCTGGCGCTGGCCTCGCTTCTGGCGATGATGGCCGGAGTGCTTCTGATCGCCGCGCGGCTGATCGGGCTGGGATTTTTGGCGGATTTCCTGTCCAGAACCGTGCTGGTCGGGTTTCTGACCGGCGTCGGGGTTCAGGTCGCCGTCGGCGAAATCCCCGGCATGCTGGGCTTCGAAGTCGCAGGCCACGGCACCCTGACCAAGCTGCGGGGCGTGTTTCAGAACCTCGGTCAAATCAACGGGCCAACCCTTGCGGTTGCCACGGCCGTATTGGCGACGGTTCTGGGCCTCACGCGCCTGTCGCGCAAAATACCGGGGCCGCTGATCGCCGTTGTCGCGGTAATCCTGTGCAGTTGGGGATTCCAACTGGATACGCTCGGCGTCGCACTGCTGGGCACAGTGCCCGGCGGTTTACCTTCGCTTTCGCTACCGGATGTGCAATGGAGTTGGTCGCTGTTCAAACAACTGCTGCCCACCGCCCTGTCGATCTTTGTCGTCATTCTGGCCCAAAGCGCCGCGACCTCGCGCGCTTATGCCGCCCGGTATGACGAGAGGTTTAGCGAGAACACCGATCTTGTAGGGCTGGGTCTTGCCAATCTGGGCGCTGCAGTCACGGGGACCTTCGTGGTGAACGGCAGCCCCACCAAGACCGAGATGGTCGCCAGCGCCGGTGGGCGCAGCCAGATCGCGCAACTGACCACCGTGGTGATCGTACTGGTGGTCATCCTGTTTCTGACCGGACCTCTGGCTTTTATGCCGACGGCCGCGCTGTCGGCCATCGTGTTCCTGATCGGCGTAAAACTGATCGACCTGCGCGGGCTGGCCGCCATTTATAGGCAGGCGCGATCCGAGTTCTGGGTCGCGGTCGCAACCGCTGCCGTTGTCGTTGTGGTGGGCGTTGAACAGGGCATCATCTTCGCGATGGTCCTGTCGCTGGTCGATCATACGCGCCGGGGCTACCGGCCCAAGAACTCGGTGATCGTTCAGACCGACGATGGCGGCTGGCATTCCAAGGCGCTGTCGCCTCCGAACCAGTTCGAACCGGGCCTTGTGATCTATCGCTTTTCCCACGGGATGTATTACGCGAACATGCAGCGGCTCTCGGACGATGTGATCGGGATTGTCCGGGGCTCGGGCCCAGAGATTGACTGGTTCTGCATTGATGCCTCGGCCATCGACACGGTCGATTTCACCGCCGGATACACGCTGCGCAGCATCCATAGGGAGCTGCAGGCCCGAAATATCAGGCTGGTCTTTGCCATGGTGGAACCCGATGTGCGCGCGGAACTGACGCGATATGGGCTGGTCCAACAGGTCGGAGAAAGCTTCATTTTTGAAACCGGCCAGGATCTGGTGAGCGCCTTTCGCAAACGCCCAAAAGACAACAGCTAACACGGCAGGGTTATTCTTGTTTTTACGGCCCGCATCCCGGCTGCGTTGCGGTATGGGCAAGGCCGCCATGACCAAATACCCCCTTCACAGTAAGGGTGACACCACGCCATATACAACCGATGGGAGGACCAATTCCTACGGGGGTCCTGATGGCACATACAGCACATCAATCGCAAACCGGTTTCTCTGTCCTGGGCCTGATTGCAAAGTTCGGCTCAGCGATCACGAACGCGCTGGTCAGCCTGGCCGAGGCGCAATCGCGCGTCCGCAAGGTCAACTACCTGCAATCACTGAGCGACGAGGAACTGCAGAAGCGCGGCCTGACGCGCGAACGCATCGTTCACCGCGTCTTCACAGACTCGCTCTGGCTCTGAACGCCGCGGGCGACATAGTGCAAGCCTGCACGCCGTTCATCACGGCCTAAGGTCTAGGCGGCAGGTGTTCTGGTCTGATCGCTACCTTCGGCCCCTTCACCGTAGTTGCGGGCTTTTGACATTTTCCCGATGCCGGGGTTGAACGAGTTGGTCGGATCGCAACATTTGTAATGCGCCGCCAGATCGGGCTTGGCCTTATACAAATGCCCCACATTGTGCTCGGCCGGGTATTCCGCGCCGCGTTCGTCGAACAGGGCCAGCATCGCTGCCTTCAGCGCCTTGGGGTCCGCGCCTTTCTTGACCACGTAGTCCTGATGCATCACGTGGCACATGAAGTGGCCGTAATAGAGCTTGTGAACCAGTTGATCTTCGATCTCGGGCGGTAGTTTTTCCAGCCAGTCAAGATCGTTCCGGCGCAGGGCGACGTCGAGGGCGATGATATCCTCGACCTCATTGGCGTGGATCGCCATGTAGCGTACCGCAGCACCGGCTGCCGCAAAACGATGCAAACCCGCGATCTTAGCTTCACGCGCGGTGCACTCAAAGAAGTCGGCGTCGCGGTCACCGAGGAAATCGGGGAGCCATTGTGCCGCCTCATCAATCCCGCCGTCTTTCATTTTCAGGATCAGGTGGTGTTCATAGCGATCGCGGAACTCGGTCATCCGTTTGGGCAAGACCCGAGGCCACAGCGCCACCGCCATTTGCATGAAACGATCGGTGAAGTTCCGCAGCACCGGGATACGGCGCAGTCGCGCATCCACCGCGCCTTTCAGGGCAAAGAACATCGGCAGCCGGTCGGTGCCCAGCTTGTCAATCATGACAACCGTGTCCTTGCCGTAGCGCGCCGTGATGTCGAACACCTCGCGCTGCATGTATTCGGCTGAAACGGGCAGTGAGGTGAACTCGGACAGGATGTGCCGACGCAGCGCGGCCAGATCGCCCGGGTCATTGGTGCCGATATAAAAGACCTTCTCGGCCTCATTCTTGGGGAATGTATCCAGCCGCACCGCAAAAACCGCCAGTTTCCCGGCCGAGCCTGCGGATTCGAACAGCTTCGCCTTGTCCGCGTTGAAACGGGCCGGCGTTTGGGCATCCACGTCCCGCACGATCTGCGCGTAATCACTGGCCGAGGCGCGTTTATTGGTCTCCCCCGGAGCGCGGTCGAAAGTTCCGGCGTCCAGGTTGCCCAGGATCTCTTCGGGCGTCTCGCCCAGATCGATGCCCAGGTGATTGACCAACTCCAACTCACCGGTCTCGGTGATCTGCGCGTAGACCGAGAGTTCGGTATAGACCGGCCCACGCTCGACCAGAGAGCCGCCGGAATTGTTGCAAACACCGCCGACAATCGAGGCCCCAATGCAGGACGAGCCAATCACCGAATGCGGTTCGCGCCCCAGCGGGGCCAGCAGTTTCTCAAGCGCAAACAGGGTGGCACCGGGAAAGCTGACCACCTGTTCGCCCTCGTTCAGCGGCACCAGCGCATCCATGCGGCGGGTGTTGATCAGAACCACGTCGCGATCATAGCTGCCGGACGGGGTCGAGCCTTCGGTCAAACCGGTATTGGCCGCCTGCATGATCACGATCTTGTCGGCAGCCACGCAGGCCTGAAGCACTTTCCACTGCTCCAGTAAGCTGCCAGGTCGCAGGACGCACAGCGCCTCGCCCTCACCCGAGCGGAAACCGCGGCGGAACCGTTCGGTGGCCCGTTCGCCGGTCAGGACATGGCGCGAACCAACAATTGAACGGAAATTGGTAATCAGTTCATCATTGGTCATGGCAGCCTCCGTTACGGTCTATGCGGCGCGAAAGCGGATGTTCTCGCGGCTCAGTTGGTCGATGCTGGTGACGCCCATCAGCTTCATGTCGCGCTCAATCTCGGCGCGCATCAGCCCCAGCGCCCGTTCGACACCGGGCTGACCGGCAGCGGCCAGCGGATACAGATAGTGCCTACCGACACCAACCGCTTTGGCCCCCAGCGACAGCGCTTTCAGCACATGCGTGCCACGCTGAATGCCGCTGTCCATCATCACGTCCAGCTTGTCGCCAACGGCGTCAACGATTTCGGAAAGTTGGTCAAAAGGCGTGCGCGAGCCGTCCAACTGGCGGCCCCCGTGGTTCGACAGGATGATGCCGGTGCAGCCAATCTCAGCCGCGCGTTTGGCATCCTCGACCGTCATGATGCCCTTCAGGCAGAACTGACCGTCCCAGTCGCGCACCATCTGCGCCACGTCATCCCAGTTCATCGACGGGTCCAGCATCTCGGTGAAGTAGCCGCCGATCGAGCTGGCACCGCCGCCCATATCCACATGTTCTTCCAGTTGCGGCAGGCGGAATTTCTCGTGGGTGACGTAGTTGATGCCCCACATCGGCTTGATCGCAAACTGGATCATACCACCCAGCGTCAGCCGGAACGGAATCGAAAACCCGGTGCGCAGGTCACGTTCGCGATTTCCACCGGTGATGCTGTCCACGGTCAGCATCATCACCTCGACGCCTGCCTCTTTCGCGCGCTGCATCATCGCCGCGTTCAGTCCGCGATCCTTGTGGAAGTAGAACTGGTAGACTTGCGGGTTCTTGTGTTTCTGGCGCAGTTCCTCCAGCGACACGGTGCCCAGCGAGGACACCCCGAACATGGTGCCGTATTTCTCGGCCGCTGCCGCCACGGCGCGTTCCCCCTGATGGTGGAACAGGCGCTGTAAGGCAGTGGGCGAGCAGTAGATCGGCATGTCCAGCTTCTGCCCCATCACCGTGACAGACATGTCCACATCCGACACGCCGCGCAGGACCGAGGGCAGCAGATCGCAGCGGTCGAACGAATTGGTGTTCTCGCGATACGTCACTTCATCATCCGCGCCACCGTCGATGTAGTTGAAGATGGGCCCCGGCAGCCGCTGTTTGGCCAGCCGCCGGAAGTCGTGGAAGTTATGACATTGGTTCAGACGCATGGTGCAGCTCCTTAGTAGGCGACCGAAGGCAGCCAGGTGGCGAGGGTCGGCCACAGGAAGACCATCGCCAGACCGGTCAGCTGCAGCAGCACGAAGGGGATGATGCCCTTGTAGATGTGCATCAGCTTGATTTCGGGCGGGCAGACGCCTTTCAGGTAGAACAGGGCGAAGCCCACCGGCGGTGTCAGGAAGCTGGTTTGCAGCGTTACTGCCACCAGGATCACGAACCAGACCAGCGCGGGCTCATCCAGAACGCCAAAGCCGGGGATGTCGATGCCCAGCCCGTTCACGATGGGGCGCATCAGGGGCAGTACGATCAGCGTGATCTCGATCCAGTCCAGTACAAAGCCAAGCAGGAAGACGATGAACAGGATGAACAGAACCGTGCCGTTGGCCCCGAAGCCGGTGGATTGCACCACATGCTCGATCAACTCGTCCCCGCCCAGTTCACGCAGAACATACGAGAACACGGTCGCACCGAGGAAGATCGCGAAAATGTAGGCGGTGGTGTTGAAAGTCGACACCAGCACGTTCCACAGCTTGGTGAAAGTCAGCTTGCGATAACCCAGCGCCAGCAGAGTGGCACCCAGCGCACCGATGCCCGAGGCCTCGGTCGGCGTGGTCAGACCCGCAAAGATCGAACCGAGCACTGCCAGGATCAGCATCAGCGTCGGAATGACGGCGATCAGAACATCCTTGACGGCGGCCCAGTCGGGGGCCTTGGCACCCTCGGGCACGGGGGCCGCGTCACGCTTCACCAGCGCCAGGATGAAGATGTAGGTCAGGTACAGGCCACCGATGATCACGCCGGGGAAGACCGCGGCCATGAACAGGTCGCCCACAGACAGGGCCATCTGGTCGGCCATGATCACCAGCATGATCGACGGCGGGATCAGAATACCCAGCGTGCCCGAAGCCGAGACCACGCCAGCCGCCAGCGTCGGTTGGTATTTCTGCTGCATCATTGATGGCAGCGACAGCACGCCCAGCAGAACCACGGAGGCTCCGATGATACCGGTTGAGGCCGCCAGAATGATCCCGATCAAGGTCACGGTGATCGCCAGCCCCCCACGCACGGTGCCAAAGAGGCGCTGCATCGAGGACATCAGACGCTCGGCCACACCGGATTCGTCCAGCATCAGGCCCATGAAGATGAACATCGGCAGGGCCACCAGAACCGCGTTCGACATGGTCGCATAGACCCGGTTCACCACGGCGCCAAGGGTCAGGTAATCCAGCCCGGTAAAGGTGCTTTCCAGCCCGGTCCACAGCATCAGGTCGTTGTCGAACAGATAGGCCAGACCGCAGTAAGCCACACCAACACCGGCGAGAACCCATGCCACCGGATAACCGGTGAAGAGTAGCGCGATGAAGGTCAGGAACATCGCGATGACCAGCTTTTCCTCGGTCGTCTCAACAAGGAAGGTCAGGCCCACACAGACGGCGGCAAAAACGGCCAGCACCAGCAGGATGCGGCGCAGCGGCGCGCCCTCTCGTTCCGAGGCTGGTCCGTAGAGCAGCGCGTGCCCGTCATGGATCAGTCGGGCCAGTGCAGCCAGCGCCAGCAGCACAAAGCTGATCGGTATGACCGCCTTGAACGCCCAGCGCGCAGGCAGGCCGGTGGGGCTGTCCGAGCGTTCGTTGACGCGGAAGCTTTCGTAGAAATAGTCGTAACCCTGATCGATCATCAGATAGATGAACGGGGTCAGAAGGGTCAGAATGCCGATCACCTCGATCACCCGCTGTGCCCGGCGGGAAAGCTGCATGTGCAGCACGTCCACACGCACATGGCTGTCGGTGATCAGGGCGTACGAGATGCCGATCATCGTGACGATGCCGTAGAAATGCCACTGGATCTCGTCCAGTTTGGGATAGTTCTGGCTGAGCAGATAGCGCAGCGAAACCTGGGTGAAGATCGCGGCGATCAGCAGGACATTGGCCCACATGACCACATGACCCACGGCCTTGACCCCTGTGTCGATCGCCACGGCGATTTTCTGGCGGTCGGTTTCGGGATGTTCCAGAAGGCCTTCATAGGCCTCGACCGGATCATTAAGGTTCTTTTGGGTGGACATGGTCATTCCTCACTCAGCAGCCCGGCGCGCGGGCAGTGAAAGGTTAGAAATTCCGGATTTGGAAAGAAGTGACCGGAGCAGCGGTTGCCGCCGCTCCGGTTTCGTCAGTCAGGAGGTTACTGACGCGGGAGGAAGGCGTTGGTCTTCCACAGGTCATAGCCTTCGCGGAACTCGTTCATGTCGGCCAGAACCTGAGCGAAGAAGGCGTCATTGGCAGCCTCTTCGGCGGCAACTTCTTCCCAGGTGGCGCGGAACGTGTCCAGCATCTCGGGCGACCACTGCTTGATGGTGACACCGTTGTTTTCGACGTTGTCGATCAGCGCTGCGTGCTGGATGGCTTCACCTTCGGCAAAGCTGTCTGCCATCGAGGCCTTACAGGCTGTTTCGATGATCGCCTTGTGCTGATCGCTGGTCTCGTTCCAGACGTCCTTGTTGATCATCAGTTCAAACACAGTCGCCTGCTGGTGCCAGCCGGGGAAGTAGTTGAACTTGACCAGCTTGTGGAAGCCCAGACGCTGGTCGATGGCGGGCATCGAGAACTCGGTCGCGTCGATGGCACCTTTTTCCAGCGCGGGGAAAATCTCACCACCCGGCAGCAGCGAGGTTGCAACGCCCAGCTTCTGCATCACTTTGCCGCCCAGACCGAAGAAACGCATCTTCAGGCCGTTCAGGTCTTCGGGGCTGTTGATCTCGGTCGCGAACCAGCCCGAGGTTTCGGGCGCGATGATGGCGCAGGGCATGACGTGCACATTGTAGCCCGCCTGATCATACATCTCCTGATACAGTTTCAGGCCGTTGCCGTAATACAGCCACGCCATGTATTCGCCTGCCTCGGGGCCGAAAGGAACGGCCGAGAACAGCGGCGCGGCGGGGATTTTACCAGCCCAGTAACCAGCGGTGGTGTAGCCCGAGTTGATCTTGCCGGTGGAAACGGCATCCAGAATTTCGAACGGCGGAACCAGTTTACCCGGCTCGTACACTTTCATCTTCAGCGTGCCGCCCGACATCAGGTCAAGCTGTTCGGCAACGCGCGGAATGGGCGAGCCCAGACCCGGCAGTTCGGTCGAGAACGCAATCGGGGTTTTCAGCAGCAGCTTGTCAGCCGCAACCGCAGGTGCGGCAAGCAGGCTGGCGGCCACAGCGAGGCTCGTCAGGGTCTTCTTCATGAAATCTCCTCCAGGGTTGGTCGGGATGTTTGCCCGATCAGCGGCGCAGGCTCTTCCAGCGCCTCTCCGGTGGTAAACTAACTTTACCATCACCATCCAGTCAATAATTTTATTTACCACTGAGGTCCACTAAGGCGAGCTTGGGTGCCGCAATTTCTGATAAAAGCGCGGCGCTGCACCATGCTGTGTTGTGCCGCTAGTTATTAAAAATTGTTTAAAAATAGGGTCCTACAGAGATCTCAGCCCAATAATTCAGCCGCTTGAATTTTTTGCAGATATGGTTATATTTGTTTGCCACTGGCACTGTGCCCGGATCAAACAGAGGCGTACCAACATGAGCAGCATGGCGATTTTTGAACCGGTCGGACACGAATCGCTGGCCGAAGCCGTGATATCGCAGATCGAAGACCTGATCGCCTCGGGTATCCTGAAACAGGGCCGCAAACTCCCGTCAGAGCGTGATCTGGCCGAGATGCTGCGCGTGTCGCGCCCGAAACTGCGCGAAGCGCTGGCCGTGCTCGAAGAACGCGGACTTGTCACCACGCAACATGGCGAAGGCACGTTTGTGGCTGCGCTGACAGGACAAGCCATGATGCCAGCCCTTCTGGCCCTGTACCAACGGCACGAGCCCGCCTTTTTCGACTATCTCGAATATCGCAGAGAGCAGGAAGGCTTTGCCGCCCGGCTTGCCGCACGACGGGCAACAAAGGCCGACAAGGAACGGATTGCCGAGATTCTGGACGAAAACGAGCGTGCCTGGCGGGAAAGCGATACGAAAGCCTCACAAGAGGCGGATTTTGCCCTGCACTCGGCGATTGTGGATGCCAGCCAGAACGCCACGCTGATCCACATGATGGCGTCGATCTATGACCTGACCCGCCGGGGCGTGTTCTACAATCGTGACTTCCTGCGAAGCATAGACGGAACCGGCGAGAAGCTGTTGCAGCAGCACCTGGAACTGGGCCGGGCAGTCATCGACGGCGACGAAGCGCGCGCCGAAAAGGCGGCGACCGATCACATCGACTTTGTCGAGGAATCCTTCAAGCTGGGGATCGAACAGAGCCGCCGGGAGGCTATGGCCGAAAAGCGCCGCATGCTGTCCCGGTGATCTGCTGAATCCCAGCTTTGGGCGGTCGCTAGAGGACTGCCCGTTGCGCCAATCCCTTTTCCTCCGCCAACCGTGCGGCGACCGACGCCACGGCGAGGTCCTGCAAACCGACACCGGTTCCGTCGAACAGAGTGATTTCGTCAGCGCTGCTCCGCCCCGGATGATCGCCATTGATCACCGCACCGATCGGAGTGATCTGGTGTGACGTCAGCGACCCGTCTGCAATCGCGTGCTGCGCCTCGCCGATGGTGGTGGATTGGGCGGTCTCATCGGTGAACACTGCGGCGGCTGCAACCAGCGTCGGGTCGACTTCTTGCTTGCCTTTGGTGTCGGTGCCCATGCAGGCCAGATGAGTGCCGGGCTTGATCCAGTCCCGCATCAGCAGCGGTTCGAACGCCGATGTGATGGTAATAATCACATCCGCCTGCGCGCCCAGTTCCTGTTGCGAGACGGCTTCGAACTCCAGACCAATCTCCTCCGCCACTGCCTGAAGACGCGGCAGCATATCCGGGTGCGGGTTCCAGGCGACCACTTTCTCGAAATCGCGCTGCTCGGCAGCCGCGCGCAGTTGGAACGCGGATTGGTGGCCCGCACCGACCATGCCCAGCACTTTGGCGTCTTGTCGCGCCAGATGGGCAATCGACACCGCAGATGATGCGGCTGTCCGCACAGCCGTCAGATAGTTGCCGCCAACCAGCGCGGCCAGTTGGCCCGTATCGGGGTCGAACAGGAACACGGTGGACTGATGGTTGGTCAGGCCCTTGTCCATGTTTCCCGGCCAGTACCCGCCGGATTTTACACCCAACACCTGCCCCGCCCGATCAAAGCCGGATTTGAAGCCGTACAAAGCGTTGGCATATCCAATGGCCTCTCGAATGACCGGGAAGTTATAGGCATCACCGCGGGCCATCGCAGCGAAGACAGCCTCGACCGCGGTGAACGCATCTTTACGCCCGACCAGTTGCTGGCACAGGTCTTCTCCGACGATCAGCAGGCCCTTTTCAGACATGTCCTTCATGCTCCTCCCCCTCAGCTCAAAACGCCTTGCCGCGTGCTGATACCGGCCACAGGGTTTCAACCTTGCCACCCCGCACGCCCACATACCAATCATGCACATTGGCCGTCGGGTCACAGTGCCCCGGCACCAACCGCAGCTTGTCGTTGACCTTCAGAACCCCGTCCGGGTCGGCAACAACGCCATGCTCGTCCGAACATTTGATGTATTCCACATCCGAGCGCCCAAAGATCACCGGCAGGCCACTATCCACCGACTGCGCCTTGAGGCCCGCATCCACGATGGCCTTGTCCGCCTTGGCGTGGCTCATGACGCTGGTGAGTATGAAGAACGCATTCTCCCACTCGCCCCGGTCGATCCGGTTACCGTCCTTGTCCAGAATGCGACCGTAATCGGCGTCCATGAAGGCGTAGGACCCGCACTGCAGCTCATTATAAACGCCTGAGGTGCTCTCAAAGTAATAGGAACCAGTTCCACCGCCGCCGACGATGTCACAATCCAAACCTTCGGCTTTCAAACCATCAACGGCGTCTTTGACCTGCGCTACGGCGATGTTGATCTTGGCTTTGCGGTCCTCGTACAAGTCCATGTGTTGCATCGCGCCTTGATAGGCCTGAATGCCCGCGAATTTCAGCCCCGGAGCCGCATCGATGGCTTTGGCGATGGCGATGACCTCGGGGGTGGTGGTCACTCCGCAGCGGCCCGCGCCGCAGTCGATCTCGACCAGACATTCGATTTCCGTGCCGTGACGCTGCGCGGCCTCGGACAGGTCTGCAACGTTGTCGATATCGTCCACGCAGCAGATCGTCCGCGCGCCCAGCTTGGGCATCCGTGCCAGACGGTCGATCTTGGCCGGGTCGCGCACCTGATTGGAGACCAGGACATCCTTGATGCCGCCTCGGGCAAAAACCTCGGCCTCGGACACTTTCTGGCAACAGATCCCGCAGGCCCCGCCCAGATCGACCTGCAACTGCGCGATGTCCACAGATTTATGCATCTTTCCATGCACCCGGTGGCGCATCCCGTGCGCCTTGGCATAGTCGCCCATCTTTTTGATGTTACGCTCAAGCGCGTCCAGATCCAGCACCAGGGCGGGGGTTTGAATCTCGGCCTCATCCATGCCGATGGCGGCTGGGATGTCGAAGCCAACGTCCAGTTGATCGATATTTACAGGCTTGTTCATGACTTCCTCCTCAGCCCCTGATCCAGGGCAGTTTATCCAGGTCCACATTTCCGCCGGTGATGATCACCCCAACGCGCTGGCCCCGGAAAACATCCGGGTTCTTCAGAATGGTGGCCAGCGGCACGGCGCTGCTCGGCTCCATCACGATGCGCAGGTGCTTCCAGGTGATCTTCATCGCGTCGATGATCTCTTGCTCGCTGGCCGTGTGAATATCGCGCACGAAGTTCGACACGAAATGCCAGGTGTTTTCCTTCAGCGGCACCTTCAGCCCGTCAGCGACGGTTACGGGCGCGTCATCGGCAATGATGTGCCCGGCTTTGAAACTGCGATAGGCATCATCGGCCTGTTCCGGCTCGGCCGCATAGATGTTCACGTCGGGCGCAAGGTTGGACAGGGTCAGGCAGGTGCCCGAAATCATGCCACCCCCGCCAATCGGCGCGACCACCGCATCCAGCCCGTCCGTCTGTTCCAGCAATTCCGCCGAACAGGTCGCCTGCCCCGCAATCACGCGCGGGTCGTTATAGGGGTGCACAAACTCGCCGCCGGTGCTGGCCTGGACCTCGGCAAACACCGCCTCGCGCGAGGTTGTTGACGGCTCGCATTCGGTGATGATCCCGCCATAGCGGCGCACTGCGTCTTTCTTGGCCTGCGGCGCTGTGCGCGGCATCACCACGTTGCACGGAATACCCCGCCGACCCGCCGCATAGGAAAGGCTAAGCGCATGGTTGCCGGAAGAATGGGTGCAGACACCGCGCGCTGCGGCCTCATCGTTCAGACCAAAGACCGCGTTGCAGGCCCCGCGGACCTTGAAGGCCCCGGCTTCCTGCAGGTTCTCGCATTTGAAGAAAAGCTGCGCACCGGTCACATCGTCCAGAAAGGCCGACCGCATAACCGGAGTGCGATTGATATGGGGCCTGATCCGGTCATGCGCCTCTTGCATATCGGCAACGGTCAGGCAATCGGCTGTCGTCATATCGTCAAGCATCGAAACTGTCCTCAAGCCACGGATTGCAAAGGGTTCGCGCTGCCCGAGCGAAAGAACTCCTGCGCCGCCGCGACGCCGCTGCCCAGCGCGATGGGATAGTCCAGATCGGCCATCGCCATCTCGACCGTCGCGAGGCCGGACAGAACCATAACGTCGGTCAGGCTGCCCAGATGGCCGATGCGGAAGGCCTTGCCGTTCATCTCACCCAAACCGATACCGAAGCTGACGCCATAGGCGTTGAACGCGTGGTCGGTCAAAGCGTTGCTGTCGAACCCGTCGGGCACATAGATCGCGCTGACTGTGTCGGAATACAGGTCCGGCGACTGTGCAACCAACTGCAGCCCCCACGCAGCAGTGGCCTTGCGCACGCCCTCGGCCAGACGGAAGTGGCGCGCATAAACGTTGTCGAGGCCTTCTTCGAACAGCATCTTCAGGCTTTCCCGCATGCCATAGATCAGTTGCAGCGGCGGCGTGTAGGGAAACCCGCCCGACGCGTTCGCCGCCATCATGTCGCGGAAATCGAAATAGGTGCGCGGCAACTTCGCCTGCTCCATCGCATCAATTGCCTTTGGGCTGACGCATAGAATGGCCATCCCCGCCGCCAGCATGAACCCTTTCTGCGAGCCCGAGACGGCGATATCGACACCCCACGCATCAAACTCGAACGGCATCGAGGCCAGCGAGCTGACGCAATCCACAAACAGCATCGCCGGGTGATCGCTGGCATCCAATGCCTTGCGCACTGCGCCGATATCCGACCGGACGCCGGTGGCTGTCTCGTTGTGGGTAACCAGAACCGCCTTGATCTGGTGGCCCGTATCGTCGGCGAGAATCTCAGCGAACTTGTCTGCCGGGGCACCGCTGCCCCATGGGCAATCAATGATACGCACGTCCAGCCCGTGACGCTGACACAGATCGATCCAGCGGTGACTGAACATACCATAGCGCGCGACCAGAACCGTGTCGCCGGGGCTGAGCGTGTTGGTGATCGACGCCTCCCACCCGCCGGTCCCGCTGGCCGGGAAGGTGACGATCTGACCCGAGGTTGTGCCGAAAACCTTCTTGGTGTCCTGCAGCACAGGCGCGAAAGTTTCCACGAAATCCGGCGCGCGGTGGTCCTGCGTCTGAACCTGCATGGCCAAACGCACACGATCCGGGATGTTGGTCGGGCCGGGTATGAACACCGGGTTTTGGTTGGACATCGCATCTTCCTCCGCTTTGGTAAAAGCATCTTATTCGACGCGGAGTTTTGCAATTTTCTCGAAAATGTTTTTTGGCAGGTGAAAAATTGGGCCAAGGCCCTGTAATAGAAGGATCAGCGATTTTTTCATTTTTTAGGTCACATTTTCAATTAATGAAAAAATATGTCAGAACTGCTGAGAACAGGTTCTAAAACACAGGGAATCAACGGTGAAAACTCAGCAACGCGCGCGGGGGCGTCCGAAATCGCAGTTCAAGGAAAGTTCGGCCGGAACGATGCAATCACTGGACCGCGCGCTGGGAACGCTCAGCGCGGTGGCGCAGCTGGAACGCTGCACGCTCAGCGATCTGAGCCGCGAAACCGGTGTGCCCACCGCGACGACGCACAGGATACTGACCACATTGTCCAACCGGGGCTTCGTAAGCTTCGATGAAACCCGGCAGGAGTGGATGGTCGGGATCGAGGCTTACCGGACCGGTGCGTCCTTTCTGAAACGCAACAATGTGGTTGGAATCGGTCGCCCCATCATGCGCAAGCTGATGCAGGACACGGGTGAAACCGCGAATATGGCGATGCCGGATGGCGGTGATGTGGTCTTTGTCAGCCAGATCGAAACCAGCAACCCGATCCGTGCGTTTTTCCCAGCCGGGTCACGAACGCCGATGTACGCCTCGGGTACGGGCAAGGCGTTGCTGGCGGCCATGTCGCGCGCGGCGCTGGACAAAATCCTGTCCGGGGCGCGTTTCGAAAATTTCACGCAGCGCACCCTCGCAGATGCCGAGGCCTTGTTGTCCGATCTCGATCGCATTCGCGAACGTGGCTGGTCCTTTGACGAGGAGGAACGGCATTCGGGCATGTCTTGCATCGGGGCCGCGATTTACAACGAACAGGGTGAACCCTTCGCTGGGGTCTCGGTATCCGGCCCCACCGCGCGGTTTCGCGATGCATCCGTTGCGCGGTTCGGTGCGTTGGTCGCAACAGCGGCCCGCGATATCACCGCAGCGGTTGGTGGAAAGCCGAAACAGCCAGAGACGGCAGGCGGCTAGGTTCGGCCAACCGAAGTCAGGCCGATCTGCGCCATCGCGATGCTCATTTCATCGCTCAGAACGGACCAGAGCTGGTCCAGCCCGTTTTCGCCTTCGGCAGCGATTGCGAATTGCAGAATGCGGCCAAAGAAAACGAAATCGGCGCCGCTCAACAGCGCCTTTAACGCATCCTCACCGGACCGCAGGCCGCTGTCGTAGAAAAGGGGGAATTCCTGCCCGACCGCCTTTCGGATTTCGGGCAGCATCAGGAACGGCGCAGGAGCGCTGTCCAACTGCCGCGCGCCATGGCTGGAGACCTGGATCGCATCCACCCCGGCCTGTTTCAGTGCAACCGCGTCTTCGGGGTCCAGAACGCCCTTGACCACCAGCTTGCCCTGCCACTGATCCCGCAAGCGGGCCAGCGTGCCCCAATCTGCCTTGGCGCGGCTTTCGGTGCGATCGAACGCGTACCCCTGCATCAGGAAATTGGCCATCTGTGGCCTGCCTTTGAACAGGGTCGCCAGTGACCAGTGCGGATGCAGGGCAAAATCGACAAACTGGCGCAGACCTATCCGGAACGGCATTCGAAACCCGTGGCGCAACTCTCGCGGTCGCCGACCGACCTCGGGCACGTCCACGGTCAGAACTAGGGTCTCGTAGCCTGCCGCCTTGGCACGGTCCACCAGCTTGAACGTGCCGGAGCCGTCGCCGCTGAAATAGAGCTGGAACCAAGCGTTGCCCTCGGCGGTTTCAATCAGGTCCTCCATCGGGGTCGAGGCGACCGTGGACACACCCAGCGGCACCGCCCAGCGCGCGGCCAGTCGGGCCAGCATCAGATCTGCACCCGGCGCGGACAGGTTGCACATCCCCATCGGGGCGATGCCGAACGGACGTTGGGCAGGCTTGCCAAAGATCGCTCTGCTCAGCGACCTTTGGCTGACATCGCGCAGAATACGGGGCCGCAAGGTCATCGCGTCCAGCGCCGCGCGGTTGCGGGCCGCGCCGGTTTCCGCCCCGGCGGCCCCGTCGATGTAGTCGAACACCATCCACGGCAAACGCCGCCGCGCAAGACGACGGGCGTCCTCGGCGCTGTGAATGGCGCTGGATGGCATCAGGCCTGAAGGGCCGTCATAAACCGGTCGCGGATTACCACCGGGTCCATCGTGATCGGAGGCATCTTGGCGTTGCCGCTTTCGCATTTGCTGACGATGATGGTCATCTGCTTCGCGTCCAGCGCCTCTTGCAGCACCCGGCCCGTATCTTCCGCCGGGCACTCGATCACGCGCTCGCATCCTGCGGCCTCGGCCATCTTCGACAGTGAGGTTTTCTGCCCGGCATAAGTGGGCTGATCCCCGGTCGAACCGTAAGAGCCATTATCGACAATCAGCAGGATGTAATTGTCGGCGACGTTGTTGGCGATGGTCGGCAGCGTCCCCAGATTGGTCAGGATCGAGCCATCCCCATCGATCACGATCACCGGTTTCGGCTGCGCCAGCGCCAAACCCAGACCAATACTTGAAGCCAACCCCATCGTGCCCAGCATGTAGAAATTGGTGGGCTGATCGTCGATGGCGTGCAGCTCCTGGCTGGGGATGCCGATGTTGCAGACCACAAGCTGATCCCGCAGGATCGGAGCGATTTCTTTCAGGATTTCAGAACGGATCATTGGTCGCCATAGCCTCCCCAGAAGTTGGCGTCGGTCAGGATGGCGACCGGCTTGTTGCACATGAAGGTGTATTTCAGGATCGCGTCCAGTTCCTCGACATCATGCTGGTGGTGGAAGTGGTAGGTCGGGATGTTCAACTGCGCCAACAGGGCTTTGGTGTGCACCGCCATTTCAACCTGACAGGCGATGGGTTCGCGCAATTCCCCCCTGTACGAGATCAGCATGGGCAGCGGCATCCGGTAGTACTGGATCAGCGTCGCCAGCGTGTTGATCGTCACGCCGATGGCGGTGTTCTGCATGATGATTGCCGGGCGTTTGCCGCCCATCCATGCGCCTGCGCACAGGCCCATCCCCTCATCCTCTTTGTTCGAGGGGATGTGGTAGATACCGTCCCGCTGGTCTATTTCGTCGATGACGCCAGCCAGTTGCTTGCAGGGGACGGTGGTCACGAACGAGATATCGTTCGCCACCAGATCGTCAGTGATCTTCTTGTCGATATTCATGTCCAGCAGTCAGTCCTGTTTGGGGCGCACACGGCGCGATTGAACGGTCAGACCCCGCGATGCACGTGAACGGCGCAGGGAGCATGGCGAACGACCCGTGACGCGGTCGATCCAAGGAAATAGTCGCTCAGGTCGGGCTTGTGCGACCCGATGACAATGCAATCCGCCGCGTGTTCAGCAGCGTAGTCGATGATGGTACGGGCGGTGTGGCCCTTGACGATATCGGCGGTCACACCCTCGAGCCCTTCGATCTTGTCCAGCAGTTGGCTGCGCGCGCGCTCATAGGCTTCGGTGACAACGGATTTGTCGAGATAGGCACTGACCGACCCCTGGGGCATCTCATAGACATGCAACGCGATGATCTGGGCTCCGTCTGCGGACAGCGCGCGGGCCACTTCCAGCGTATGCTGCGAAATGCCGTGGTCCAGCGCCATCGGAACGAGGATTTTCTTATACATGTCTGCCTCCTTTGCTGCAGGCTTAATCCCACGGGTTCAGGATAATCTTGGGCGATGCAACCGCGCCAGTGCGCAGTTCGCGAAAGGCCTGCCCGCCATCGGACAAGGCCCGTTCCTCGGGCCAGTCCAGGGGGCCGAGCCTGCCGTCGAATATGGCCTGCGCCGTTTGTCGGAAATCGTCGGCGGTGTAGGTGTAGGTACCGATGAAGGTAATTTCTTGCAGAGTCATGCGCCGGATGTCGAGGCCCCCGGTATCCTCGCCCAGACCAACATGCGCGATGACGCCGCCGGGTGCCGCACAGGCCGAGGCGGTGGCGCGGGTGGTTGCATACCCAACCGCGTCGATCACCAGCGGGAACTCGGACTTGGGCGCGGCCACAAGATTGAACGCGCAATGTTTGCCAAGGAACTCGCGCCGCAGATCGTTCGGTTCGGCAATGGTTACGTCCTCAATCCCCATCGCCTGCAGCGCCAGCGCCGCCGCAAGGCCAATCGCGCCGCCGCCGATGACCAAAGCCTGCTTGTCCATCGAGGGGTGCAAGGCCTCAACCGTCAGCCGTACCGTGTGCCAACTGACCGCCAGAGGTTCCGCAAGCGCGGCTTTGGACAACGGCACGTGATCGGGCACCTCGATCAGATTAGCCTCGGGCATCGCGACGTACTGCGCGAAGGCTCCTTCGCGTGGCGGCATTGAGATGATCTGACGGTTCGCACAAATGTTCTCGCGCCCTGCGGTGCAGGCCGGGCAGGTACCACAGGTGATCAGGGGGTTGATGGTGACGCGTTTGCCGTCCTGTGGCCCGCCCACAATCACGCCCGCAGCTTCATGCCCCAGTATCAGCGGCGCGGGCCGCCGCGCATCGTGCCCGAGATAGGCGTGCATGTCCGAGCCGCAAATGCCAACCGTTTCAACCCGCACCAGATGCTCACCCGGGCCGGGGGCTGGATCGGGAACCTCCCGAAACGTCAGTTGTTCGACGCCGTCATAAACCAGAGCTTTCATTTCGCCGTGAACCCCCCGTCAACCATGAGGATCTGGCCTGTCACGTAGTTGGAGGCTTTCGAGCACAGGAACAGGATCGGGCCGTCGATATCCTCTAGCCGTCCGTTGCGGTCCATGCAGGTTTGCGCTGCGTTGCGAGCCGCGCGTTCGGGGTCGTCGAAAACGGTCTGCGTCAACTCGGTCGGGAAGAACCCCGGCCCGATGGCGTTGGCGGTGATGCCGTGGGGTGACCAGGCCTCGGCCATGGCGCGGGTCAGTTGCCCGACCCCGGCTTTGGTCGCACCATAGGCAATGCCGCCAGGAAAGGCGCGGGTTGTCTGCAGCGAGGCGAAGTTCACGATCCGGCCCCAGCCCCGCGCTTTCATCGCGGGCACCATGGCCTGACTTAGAAAAAACGGCGCGCTGAGGTTCAGCGCCAGAGTCGTATCCCAGCCGTCTTCGGTCACGTCATCCGCCACCTCGCGCGTGTTGATCCCGGCGGCGTGGACGAGAATGTCGGGTGGCCCGAATTTAGAGGACACGCTTTCGACCATCGCCCCGGTATGCGCCCGGTCGGCCACATCTCCAGCAACCGCCGCACACCGCTCTCCAATCTCGTCGCAAAGCTGGTTCAGTGCCTCCGCACGGCGCGCCACGCCAACGACCATTGCCCCGGCTGCAGCCAGCACCTGCGCCACGCGCCGCCCAAGACCCGCGCTTGCTCCGGTGACGCAGGCGACCCGACCGGACAGATCGAATAGCGCGCGGGGGTCATCCATCGGCGGTCAGGTCAAACTGTTCATCAGGGAAATACTTGGCCAGCCGCACATCGGCGGCGCGCGCGTGCCCCTCCATCCCTTCCAGTCGGGAAATGCGGGCCGTCGCCACGGCAATGGGTTTCGAACCTTCGCGCGTGGCCCGCTGCCAGGTGACGATCTTCATATATTTGTGCACGCTCAGCCCGCCAGTATAGCTGGCCGCGCCTGAGGTGGGCAGTACGTGGTTGGTGCCGGTGGCTTTGTCGCCATAGGAAACGGTGGTCTCTTCGCCCAGAAACAACGAGCCATAGCAGGTGAGCCGGTTCAGCCACCAATCCAGATCCTGGGCCTGAACGGTCAGGTGTTCGGGGGCGTATTCGTCGGAACAGGCGGCCATTTCTTCGCGGTCGGAACAGACTATGACCTCGGCATAGTCGCGCCACGCCGCAGATGCGTTTTCGCGGTTCAGTTCCGGCAGGTCTTCGATCAGGGAGGGCACCAGGTCCATGACCTTCTGCGCCAGCACCCGGTCATCGGTCACAAGCCAGACGGGCGAATTGTACCCATGCTCGGCCTGACTGACCAAATCCGTTGCCACCACATGCGCATCCGAGGTCCCATCAGCCAGGATCAGGCTGTCAGTTGGGCCCGCGATCATGTCGATGCCGACCTTGCCGTAGAGGATGCGCTTGGCCTCGGCCACGAACTGATTGCCGGGACCCACGAGGATATTCGCGCGCGGCAGGCCGAACAGGCCATAGGTCATCGCAGCCACACCCTGCACGCCGCCCATGGCCAGAATGCTGTCCGCGCCACAGATATGCGCGGCATAGACAATCGCGGGTGCAACGCCTTCGCCCGGCTTTGGCGGAGAGCAGGCGGTGATGTGGCGGCATCCGGCGACCTTGGCCGTTGTCACCGTCATGATCGCGCTCGCGATATGGCTGTAACGACCGCCCGGCACGTAACAGCCCGCCGCATCGACCGGGATCGCCTTTTGACCGGCGATGACGCCCGGCACGATCTCGACCTCGACATCCGAAACGGTCGCTTTCTGGGCCTCAGCAAAGCGGCGCACGTTGTCATGGGCAAAGCGGATATCGGCCTTCAGCTTCTCGGGCACCAAAGCGATGGCGGCGTCGATCTCGGCCTGCGTCATCAGCACGTTGCCTTCGAACTTGTCGAACTTGGCCGCGTATTCCATCGCCTTGGCGTCGCCGCCGGCCTCGATATCGGCAAGGATGGTTTTGACCGTATCGTGCACCTCGGACGCATGCGATTGCGCCGTCAAAGTCGCCTTTTTCAAGTAGTCACGCGGCATTTTCAGCAAATCCTATTGGTAGATTTCAGGAAGCAATGTGGTTGAGACTGCGGGTACATACGCAATCAACAGAACCACAATCAGCATGGTCAAGACAAAGGGAACAGCACGGGCTGCGATTTTTAGAATTGATTCTCCGGTTATCCCGGAAACAACGAACAGGTTCAGACCCAGCGGCGGGGTGATGAAGCCCACGCCCAGCGCCGTGATCATCATGATGCAGAACTGAATCTCGTTCATACCGATATTGTCCGCCAGCGGCTTCAGGATGGGGGCAAGGATCACAATGTTCGGTGTCGTCTCCATGACGCAGCCTGCGGCGATCAGGATGCCGATCATCAGCAGGATCAGCAGGTACGGATCGTCGGTCAGGTTGGTCACGGATGTCACAAAGCCCTGCGGCACACCCATGATCGCCAGCGCCTCGGCCAGTGGGGCCGAGAAAGCGATAATCGGCAGGATCACCCCGTTCACCTTGGCGGAACTGACCAGCATTGAGGGGAAATCGGCCAGTGTCAGCGTACGCAGGATGAAGCCCATGATAATGGTGACAACGACGGCCGTGGCACCGGCCTCGGTGGGCGTCAGTCGGCCCGAGAAGATGCCGTAGAAGATGATCCCAGGCACGATGAAGGCATACCAGCCGGATTTCAACGCCTTGCCCAGATTGGCCAGCCATTCGCCCATGGTCATCATCCCGCCGCCTTCATAGGCGTAGATGCGGTTCATGATGATGTTGGTGATCAGGATCGAGACCAGAATGGCCAAACCCGGGATCAGCGCGGCCAAAAAGAGCGTCGAGGCAGAAATGCCAAGCACCAAACCGATGATGATATAAGCGATCGAGGGCGGGATCAGGATGCCGGTACAGGCCCCCGCCGCCACCAAAGCGCAAGCATAGGGGCGCGGGTAGCCGCTTTCGACCAGACGGTTGATGGTCATGCGCCCCACCGCGGCGGCCCCTGCGGCGTCCGAGCCCGAGATCGCAGCAAACATGCCGCAAACCAGAACGGTGGCAGACCCGAAACCACCCTTGGCGAAACAGGTCAGCGCCTCGGCCACGTCCAGAAATTTGCGCGACAAGCCGGTGCGGACCAGTACGTCCCCGGTCAGGATGAACAAAGGCACGGCGGTCAGGGCAAAGGCGTCGATGCCGGTGAACAGGCTTTCGCCCACAAGGCTCAATGGCAGGTCGCCGGACATGACCAGCATGACGATGGCGGCTGTCCCGATGGCCGCCCAGACCGGAACAGCCAGCGCGATCAGGCCGACAAAGAGGATGACGGGGACGTAGAAATCCCAGCCCAGTTCCACAGTTTGATTGAGGGAATTCCAAAGCATCCGGGTTCTCCTCAGTCAAACAGCTTGTCGCCTTCGAAGACGGGGGTGCCGTCGCGAAGGGATTTCAGGTCGCGCATGAAAGATTGGATCAGACGCCAGATCATCAGGGCAAATCCGGTGGGCACGGCCATCAGGAACCAGACCTTGGACACCCGCAGCCCATCGGTCACAGATCCGAACTTGGCCGAGACATGCACGGCCTCATACGACCAGTACAGGGCAATCACCGCGACGACGAACATCACCAGATCGCCGAAGATATACAGCAGCGCTTTGGGGCGTGGCCCGAGGTAGTGCATGATCACATCGATGCGGATATGCGCACGTTCCTTGACCGCTGCCGCCGCTCCGATCCACGCGAGGTAGATGAACGAATAACGAACGATTTCCTCGCCCCAGATCGAGGAAAACGCAAAAATCTCGCGCCGAAGAACCTCGATGGCCATAGTGATGACCAGCATCACGTAGAACACCAGCAGCAGCCAGCGTTCGGCGTTTCGGTCTATGTTCTGAAGAATGGTCATCCGGGTCCCTCGGCGATGGAACAGTCAGGCACAGGCCTTCTGTCTTGGGCCATTTCAGGCCTGACTGTCAGTGCAAAAACCGGGCACCCGGGTCTAGGGTGCCCAAAGTGGCATCAGGCGTCGTGGACGTAGTATTTGCCTTGCGTTCCGGCGGCCTCGACCAGTTTTTCGAACGCGTCCATCGACCCGGCGAGTTCGGTCTTGAACGGGTCCCATTCGGACCGCTGGTAGCCGCCGACATCCTGCCACTCGGCCAGTTGATCACCGGTCAGGGACTGGAACTGCACACCGGCCTTGTTCAATTCGGCCATGGCATAGGCGCGGGCCGAGGGCACTTTGGCAAGGTTCTGGTGGCTGGTCATTTCCGAGCCCCACATGATGCCTTCCTGCACATCCGCAGGCATCGAGTTGAACCATTCGAGGTTACAGGAATAGACCTGACTGTCCGGCACCGCTTGCGTAAAGGTCACGTGGCTGAGGATATCCTTGAAGCCAAAGACGAACAGCGCGCCCACAGACGGATCAAGCGCATCCGCCACGCCCTGCTTGATGGCCGAGGGTGTCTCACCCCATGCCACAGGCGTCGGGTTCGCGCCGACCATGCGGTAATACTGCTGCAGCATCTTTGAGCCCGGCACGCGGAACTTCACGCCGCTCATGTCGGCGGGTGTGACGATGGCGTTGCCGCCCTGACGCACGGCAACAACACGCGGGTCGATCACCACATAGAACAGCGCTTTGAACCCGGCAGCCTCGACCTTGGGATGCACTTCCTTCTGCCATGTGTCTGAATGCACGAGGTTGGTGAAGCGCTGGTTCGAGCCGCAGAGATACGGCATGTTGATCAGGTCTACGGTGGACGCAAACGGCGCAAAGTTTGACAGCGAGTGCTGCGCGGCCTGAATTGTGCCGCCCTGCACCTTCTGCACAAGCGAGCCGCCAGCCCCCAACTGGCCGCCCGGGGCCAGCTTGACATAGACCTTGCCGTTGGTGGCGTTCTGGATGTTCTCTTTCAGGTCCAACTGCATGATCGGATAGCTGCGGGACGCGCCCAGCACATAGGCGGTCGCGATGGTCATCACGTGGTCCGCTGCCTTCTCACGCTCGCTTTCTTCCTTGGCGGTTTGCGCCGCCGCCTCGGACGACCATAGGACGCCCCCGGCCCCGGCCACCAGAGCGGCGGTAAACGCACCCGTGGCGCTGAGTTTAAGGAAATTGCGGCGTTCTGCAGACGCCAGTTCGGTCTTGTCGTTGTTCATGATTGCCCTCCCAAGCAAAAATTCAGCTGTCGCTTTCTGCGTCGCGGTCAGCCTCCTTTTTCAGAATTGCGACAACGAACAGGATCGACGCCGCGAACAGAACCAACATTTCTCCGACATCCCCAAGAAAAGCGCTGCCCGCAAACGCCCCCAGCGCCACGTTCGCAAAATAGATGACAAACACGAGGATTGAGGCTGCAAGAAACACTTTTGGGGACTCCTTTTGGATTCGGCCCTAACTCATTTGTAAGCGCTTACATCAAAAATGCAAGCGCTTACATTATTGCTTTTCACCGCCCTTCGAAGCGTTTAGTCTTAAGGAAATGTGAAACTTGGGTTCAGGAATGCCAAATATTCGGTCAGCCCCAACGTTAAATGACGTGGCCCGGAAAGCGGGTGTTTCGACCGCAACAGTGTCGAGATGCCTGAACGATCCGCAGCGGGTTGTCGAGGCAACGCGCAAGCGGGTCCTGTCGGCTGTGGATGCGCTGGGCTACACGCCCAACTTTGCCGCGCGGGTCATGGCGGCCAAGCGGTCTTTCACAATCGGCGCGATCATTCCGACCATGGACAACGCCATCTTTGCACGCGGTCTGCAGGCGTTTCAGGAAGAGATCCACCAGCGCGGCTACACCTTACTGGTCGCAAGTTCCGCTTACAAACCCGAAACCGAGGAAGAGCAAATCCGAAATCTGGTCGCCCGAGGCGCCGATGGGCTGCTGCTGATCGGGCATGACCGGGGCGGCGATATCTATGACTATCTGGACCGCCAGAAAGTCCCGGCACTGGTCGCCTGGTCCTTCAGCCCCGGCGCGCGCGCACCGGCTGTTGGCTTCGACAATCGACAGGCCATGAAAGACCTGACAGACAAGGTCATCGCGTTGGGGCACACCCGCATCGCGGTGATTTCGGGCATTCGTGGTGGAAACGACCGCGCGCGGTTGCGGGTCGAAGGCGTAAGGGATGCTCTGACCGCCAACGGGTTGTCACCTGACCAGATGCCGATCATCGAAACCCCCTATGGCATCGACAACGGCGCCCGCGCGTTTCACGATCTGATGTCGCGCGCGGATCGGCCGACGGCGGTGCTCTGCGGTAACGATGTTCTGGCGGTCGGGGCCATCCGGCAGGCGCGTGAGATGGGTCTGAGGGTTCCCGAAGACGTCTCGATCACCGGTTTCGACGACATCGAACTGGCCGGACTGACCCAGCCCGGCCTGACCACGGTTCACGTTCCGCACCGGGAAATGGGCCGCAAGGCCGCCGCCGGGCTGATTGAGATGATCGAACAGAATGTGCCGGGCCGCTCGGTTCAACTGGGGACAAATATAGTGACCCGAAGTTCGCTCGGGGCGGCCTGACTTTGCAATGCGAGCCATTGGAGTCTGCCTGACCAACCACATTCTCCTATCCCGATACGTCTTGATTTGACAGAATCCGCTCTCAATGATTACCTGACATCGGCGCGCTGGCAGAGGCTTGAATCTTTATGATTTTTCAGCGCCATGAGACGCCATAGCAGGCGTAGAACCGACCAGTTCAGATGCCCGGAGATTTGATGATGGAACTGATCACTGAACAGCTACGCAGCTTTCCGATCATGGCGCTTTTCCTGTGTCTGGGCCTGGGATACGGCGTCGGGAAGTTCCGGGTCGGCAAGTTTGAACTAGGCGGCATCGCCGGAACCCTGCTGGTGGCGGTGTTCGTCGGGCAGATCGGCGGCATCAACCTGAGCACCGACGTGCAGAACGTCTTTTTCTCGCTGTTCATTTTCATGGTCGGCTACAATGGCGGCCCGCAGTTTTTCGCGGCATTGAACCGAACCGCGCTGACCAAGCTGCTGGCCGCATTCATGATGACCCTGTGGGGATTGTTCTTCGTCATCGTCGTGGCCAGACTTGCCGGTTTGGACAAGGGCCTGGCCGCAGGTCTGGCCGCAGGCGGGCTGACACAATCGGCCATTATCGGCACCGCGGGCAACGCGATTGATCTGCTGGGGCTGGCCTCGGACGAGGCGGAAAAGCTCAAGACCAACATCGCCGTGGGGTATTCGGTCACCTATATCTTCGGCTCGATCGGCCCCATTCTGGCGGTGAGCATCATTCCGATCATCCTGCGCTGCGACCTGCGTCAGGAGGCGATCAAGTTGGCCCAGAAACTAAGCGGCGGTGGCCGCAAGCTTGAGGAAGGAGAGTTCCTTCCCATGAACCGCTTTGAAGCCCGCGCCTATCAGGTGAACCCCGATGCCAAGATCGCGGGCCAATCCGTGAAGGCCACCGAAGGGGCCTATGACGGCGACCTGATCGTGGAACGGCTGCTTCAGGATGGCGCGCCGGTCGACCCAACGCCGGACACAGTTGTCGGCGCGGGCGACGTAATCGTCGTCTCCGGCCTTGTCGCACAACTGGCGCGCTTCGAGGGTACCGCAGGCGGTGAGGTGGGCGAGTACCCGCCGGAACTGACCATCGTGGAAGAGCGGCGCAATGTGGTCATCACCAACCGCAAACTGACCGGAAAAACCCTGGCAGAACTGCGCGAGGCCCTGACGGCAGAGCAGCGCCGGGGCGTCCATATCTCAAAGATCACGCGTATGGGACATGATGTGCCGGTCCTGCAAAACACTCAGATCCACGCGGGTGATGAGGTCAGTATCGTCGGCCACAAGGACGATCTGAACCGGGTGGCTAAACAGGCGGGATACGTACCGCCCTCAGCCTCGGTCACAAATTTCATCGCGTTGGGGATCGGTGTGGCCATTGGCTATCTGATTGGCGAGATCAGCTTTGTCATAGCAGGCACCAAAGTGGCGCTGGGCTCGGGCCTCGGCTGCCTCGTTACCGGTCTGATCATCGGCTACGCGAGGATCAGACGCCCCAAAATCGGCGGCATTAACCGGGGTGCCGCGAATTTCCTGCAAAGCTTTGGCCTTGCGGTTTTTGTTGGGGTTGTCGGCCTGAATGCCGGGCAGCCCGCGCTGCAGGCTATTCAGGAATACGGCATTACCCTGCTGCTGCTGGGTATACTCGTCACGCTGATGCCGATGATCGTGCAATTCCCGATCAACTATTTCGTTTTGCGCATCAAGAACCCGGTCGAGGCTTGTGCGGTCGTCACCGGCTCCCGCTCGGGTAATCCAGGCTTTGCCACCCTGCTGGAAAAGGCGGGCAACTCGACACCCACACCCGCCTTCACAATGACCTATGCGGTGGCCAACATTTTCCTGACGCTCTGGGGCCCGCTGGTCGTGGCCTTCGTGCCCTAACCGTGCAACGGCAGGCCTTTCGAGGCGCGATAGGCCTGCACATAGCCAACGGCCACGGCCCGCACCGCGCGCCCTATCTGGCGATAGGCGCTGTCATCCAGATTGGCGAAGGATACTCGCGCCGACCAGTCCGGTGCGTCAAAGCCTGACCCGTTCAGCAGCACGATCCCATGGTCCTGCGCCAGTTTGAACGAGATATCCAGCGGGTGGACGTTTTCCTTGATCCACGCGACCACCTCTTCGCCGACGTATTTGCGCAGCCAGAACTCAAAATCCAAAATGCCGTAATACCGGTCGAATAGCGGGTTGTCGGGCACTTCGATGCCCATACCGTCAACCAACTCGTCAAAGCGGTGTTTCAGAATGCCCCAGCAGAATTTCTGATAGGCCTTATCCTCGTCCATAAGTTCGACCAGCGAGAACAGCGTCATCATCACCTGCTGCGGCAGTGACAGACCCGCCGTATGGTTCAGTGCCACATCCCGGCTGTCGGCAACGATCCGGTCGATGAACTTGAACGAGTCCGGATCAGGGGTCAGCGTCTCGTACCGCGCATTGACGACGGCTTTGGTTTCGTCCGGGGCCTCGGCAATCATCTTGTCGAAGATGTTGTTCTCCGCCACCAGAATGGCCCCCAGACGCCATCCGGTGCAGCCAAAATACTTGGAATAGGAATAGACGCCGATCGTGTTCTCGGGCAGATGCCCCATGACCGACTGGAAGTTCGGAATGAAGGTGCCGTAAACATCATCGGTCAGAATGATCAGATCAGGGCGGCGGGTTTTGACGAACTCGACCAGCCGGGTCATGACCTCGGGGCTGATCGCGACCGAGGACGGATTGCCCGGATTGACCAGGAACAGAGCTTTAACCTTCGGGTTCGCCAATTGCTCAAGATCGTCATCGGTCAGCTGGAAATGATCTTCCTCTGCCGAGGATACATCCACCACATTCAGCCCATAGTCTTCGAGCACGGGCATTTCCAGATAGGGCGTGAAGATCGGTGTTCCCAGCGCGATGGTGTCGCCCGCATTCAGCAAGCGCTGGTTCTTGAGCGCCTTGAAAATATAGCACATGGCGGCGGTTCCGCCCTCAACCGCGTAAATGTCGAATTTCGCATCAGGTCGATGCCCGGCGCACATCGCCCACATCACATATTCATGGACGATCGCCTCATTATGTTCCATGCAACGGTCGGGCATCGGGTAGTGATCGCCAACGATGCCGTCGGTCAGTTCCAGCACGAAATCGTCCGGCGTGAACCCAAACTTCTCAACCGCAAAATCCACCACAGCCGCCAGCGTGTCCGCCCCCGGAGGGCCGTTCTTCTCAATCGACTCCGCACAATAGGCCTTGAGCCGGTCATAACAGCCCGGACCCAGCGGCATTCCGGCCAAGCCGACTTGGGGTTCATTGCGATGCCGTTGCGCCTCGGTCATCGCGAACTGGCCCAGCAGAAAAAACGCCTCGCGCGCCTTTGACGCGATCCAATTGGGATTGCCGCGCCCCGCGTTCAGATAGGGCAAAGCCATCTGCCGCGCCTCTTTCTGCGCCAGTTTGATGAGCTCATCTTTGATCTGGAAGGGGCTTAGGTGTTCATACTTATGCAGGTCCAGTGTTTCTGACATGGTATCAAACCCTTGGTTCATAAAAGGGGAAGAATTCTACCGGATCGTACGCAGGGAATTGCGTCTGTGTAAACAATACTGTGGGTTGTGGGCTTGCGTGAGCAACGCGTTTCAATCTGCCCACCCCGGCCAATAAAGCCCAGGGCGTTGAACCCGCATCGGGTTCCGAGGGTCAACGCAGATGACACGAATACAATCAGTGAGCGATCAGAGGTTCAGTTGTGGTGGAGCGGAATCTCGACACAGCATTTCAAACCACCAAGTGAATCTGATGTGCCCAGATTCAATTCCGCGCCGTAGGCTGTCAGCAGATCCACGGCAATCGCCAACCCCAATCCGCTGCCAGCGACTGATGTGTCCAGTCGGCCCCCGGATCGCAATGCCTCGCACCGTGCTCTTTCCGGGACACCGGGGCCGTCATCTTCAACATGGATTTCAATCTTGTCATCGGAAAGGCTGGCGGTCAGGCTTACGGATTTACGGCTCCATTTCACCGCGTTGTCCAGCAGGTTTCCCAGAACCTCCTCGATATCCTGCGCATCCATCCGGACCCACAGATTCGGTTCACGCGCTACGGTCAGGGTCTTGCCTTCCCTTTCGGACATACTGGAAAAGAGCCGGGCCAGCCGGTCAATAGAGTTGGACAGATCCGTGCGGGAATGGGTCAGTTCGGCGGTGTTCATGGCACGCATCCGAGCCAGCGAACGGCTGATCTGCACATCAATCCGGTCCAGAGCGTCTTGTGCGATCTCGGTTGTCGCATCGGACTCGGCGAGGCTGGCCAACTCGTTTCGCAGAACCGCGACCGGCGTTTTCAGGGCGTGGGCCAGATCAGCCGCCTGTCGGCGCGAACCGGCGACGATGTCCCGGTTGCGGCTTAGAAGCCGGTTCAGGTCCTCGACCAGAGGGGATACCTCTTCGGGGTAGTCCCCAGGTTTCAGATCCTCATCCTGGTCCCACCGATGCGCGACATCCGTTCGCAGCTTCCGCAGCGGGCCCAGAATGGCAGACATCAACAGCAGTGACCCGCCGACACCGATCAATCCGACCAGTGCAAAGACCGGCAACAGGCTGCGCTGCGCGGCGCGGCGTTCGGCGACCAACTGCGCCCGGCTTTCAGCCACGCTGATGCCCCAGACCGACCCGTCCTCATAGGTGATTTTCTGGTAGATGCTGCGCACCTGGTCATTTTCCGGGCCCCGGGTGTTCCAGATCGTCGCCACATCCGGGGCCGCTGAAGGCTCGGCCAGGGTTTCGTCAAAAAGCGAGGCAGAGGTGAAAAGCTCTCCGTCACTGTTGGTCACTTGCCAGTATCGCCCGGAATACGGTGCGCCATAAGCCGGGTCGAAGATAAGATCGCGCAGCGCTTCCGGGTTGTCGGTGGAGACGCTAAGCCCGACGACGAGTTGTGTGTGCCTGTCCCGGAGGGTGTTGTCGAACTGATCCGACACGCGGGAATCGATATAGGAAAAAACCCCAAGCGTACCGACCGCCACGGACACTGCTCCGGATGCGATACCTCCAAGCAAAGCCCGTTGTCGCAGAGACAGCATCAGATGGAATCGATCATGTATCCGCGACCCCGAACCGTTGTGATCAGATCGGGACCCAGTTTCTTACGGAGGCGGGTTATGAAAACAGCAATCGTGTTCGAATCCCGGTCGCCGTCATATTCGTAGATGTGGTCGGACAGTTCGGTACGCGAGATCAGACGCCCGGGATTATGGGCCAGATAGGTCAGCACGGCGATTTCCTGAGCAGTCAGATCGACCGGAACGCCATCGGATGTGACCCGCCCGTTTCTGGTGTCAAGGATGACACTCCCCATCTCGATCACAGGGTTTAGCTGCCCGCTTTGCCGCCGCAGAATGGCCCGCACCCGCGCGGCAAGTTCCGGCATGTGAAAGGGCTTGGTCATGTAATCGTCGGCACCGGCGTCCAGCCCATCGACCCGCTCGCTCCAGCCGTCACGGGCAGTGAGGATCAGCACCGGGGTCTGAACACCCGCATTTCGCCATTCGCGCAGGACCGAAATGCCGTCGCGTTCAGGCAAACCGATATCGAGGATGATCATGTCGTAAGGTTCGGTCGATCCCAGATGCAGGGCATCCAGTCCGCTATGGGCAACATCCACAACCCGCCCTTCGGCGTTCAACAGTTTTTTGATCTGCTCGCACAGGTGCGGCTCATCTTCTGCCAGCAGGACTCTCATAGCTTGAAACTAGCGGCGTTCGGGCGTTGGTTCATCACTTATTTTTGCCGCCGCCCTTTCCGCCGCCGTTTCCATTGCCACCACCGTTCCCGTTGCCGCCACCATTGCCGCCGCCGTTCCCGTTGCCGCCACCATTGCCGCCGCCGTTCCCATTGCCACCACCGTTCCCGTTGCCACCACCATTGCCGTTGCCGCCGCTATTTCCGTTGCCACCGCTGTTCCCACCAGCGTTGCCTCCGCGGTTGCTGTTGGCGCTGTTCCCCTTGGTGGTGTTTCCCTGCGACCTGGCGCTGGCGGAATTGCCCGGTTTCGAACGGGCGGCCTCGGTAATCTGGCGGCCGACACTGGATCGGTTTGGCACGACGACACCGGTCTGAGCATTGACGATGACGCTGATGATCTTGCCATTCGGCTTTTTCACCAAAATCCGGTAGTAAACTTTGTCGGTTTGGAAAGCACGCGCATCGACAGGGGTGCCGCCAAATACCTTTTCCACACCCCGGATGACCCGGTTCAGTCGAATGGCACTGCCTGATGTCGTGGCCTTGCGCAGTTCGGATTGCTTAAGTTCGCGCGCAGCGGCCTGCCCTTCTTCGACAAGAAGAAGGCTGGTCAGAATCACCATCGCCAGAAGCTTCCACATATTTGTCACTCTGAACCCTGCAAACCTTTCATAGTTTTATCAATTTCTATGTGAACTGACGATGAACAACCGGTTTCGTGTGAGTTCAACGAAGATCGGATCAAATAGGGACGTGCTGTGATTCCACGGCAACATGCCTGAGTCTCAAATAAAATCAGCCCCCGATCTGCGAGGATGTTATGAAAACCAAAAGAACCGGCCTGCTGAAAACCTCTGCCATCGCTATTGCTCTGCTGGGATCAGCTTCGCTGGTCGCGACAGTTGCATTTCCTGATTTCGCCTACGCGAAAGAAGGCAAGGGTAACGGCGGCGGCAAGGGCAACGGTGGTGGCAACGGGGGCGGAAAAGGCAACAGCGGTGACAAAGGTGGCGGGAACGGCAATGGCGGCGGGAACGGCAAAGGTAACAGCAAGGGCGGTGGATCAAGCGCTGCCAAGGACAACGGCCAGAAATCGGTCGGAACGTCGGGCCGTAGCGGTTCAAAAGCCGACAAGGCTAAATCCAGGTCTTCAAAGACAAAAGGTTTTTCCCTGAAGGAGCTGATTACCGGCAAAAAGTCCCGCACCGAAACAGCAAAAACCCGCCAAAAGACCCGCAGCGTGACGCGTAAAACCACGAAATCCGTTCAGGTCACAGAATCACTTCGGCCTGAGGTCCGGGCCAAAGGCAATAAATTCGCGAAGCTTCTGGGGGCGCATCCCTCGGAACTCGGCGCCCTGAACGCGGCCAATGCCAGCGAAACCGCGCTGCAGAATGCGTCGCCCAATTCCCGGGTCGGTCGCATCGCAACTTATCGCGACACTGTTCTGGCCGGGGATGCGCTGCGCGAAGACTTCGAAGAGGCGAAGGAACGCCTTGAGGGGCTGAATCCGCCGGACCGGCCTGTCAGTGAAATCGATGCCGATCTTGAAGCCGCGTTGTCGGATGTTCAGACCAATCAGGATCGTGTGACCGAACTTGAAGAAGCGCTGGACAATGTCGGCGGGACTGATCCGGATATCGAGGCTGAACTGGATGCCGCCCGATCCGATCTGCAGGATTCGGTCGAAGAGGCCGAAGCTCTGGCCGATGAACGGCGCGATGCTGTCGAATACGATGAAACCGTTACCGAAGTCGCCGATCTGGAAGACCAGGTCGAAGAGCAGGCTCTTACCGAACGTGAGGCGTTGGAGAATGCAGCCAACAAACCGGTGACAGACGAAGTTGAAGCGACCGTCAAAGCCATGCTGGGCCTCTACTGACTACGGGCACCGATGCCACCACTTACGGCGGTGCAAACCCGGCCTGATTCTACCCTCAGGTCCGGGTGGGTCCGCTCCCTCTGGGAGCGGACTTTTATTGTCTCAAAGCCTGACAGGCGGTCCGTGTTGAACCTGCGTGTTACCAGCGACGGCAGGTTCTGAGGCGGCCATTTTATGACGACAGGCAACAACATTAACCGAATGTGAACGGCGCATTCTCTCAGCATTCAACCAACCTGAGGCATACTGAAAGTCGAGATTTCGGATCTGAAGACTTTTGTTCGATCAAACCGAAGGGGAAAGGCATGGACCAGACCACCACGTTGGTTACACGTCGGCACAGTTCGGAAGCAGGAAAACCATCGAGTTCTGCAGCATCCTGCCAGGTGCCAGACATAACGAGCTCGAATGAAACCCGCTTCCCTCCTATCGAAGCAGCGCTCGCCAGCCTGTTTAAAAACAAACAGTTGTCTCAAGCAAGAAATCTCCACTTAGACCCTTAATTCAAAAGGGTAGTTTTTAGTTTTGTGTTAAAGAGTTCAACGAGTGAAGAATGAAGCGTTCCCTTGAGAACCTGCCAGAGCGGCTGTTCTGGATTTGCCTGTTTCTGACCATCGTTTGCGCATCGGTCCTGTATGGGATTACGGCGCAAATGAAACAGTGGCCACCGGCTCCGCAGTTTCGAATTGCCTACAGGGCGATATTTGTCGATCAATCTCTGACAGGCGCGGCGTATCAGAAGCACCTTCAGCCCTCACGCGGGCAAGGGGATGGCGTAATGATCAACGACACGCCTGACCGCAAGGACGCCATCCTGCTGATGGGGTTCTTTGACGGAGAAAACCAAGCCCGGCTGGTGAAACGCGATGGCAGTGTGATTCGCAAATGGTCGCTGAACTACTTCGACCATTACCCAGACGCTCAGGCACGCCCCTGCAGTACCCTTACCACCCCCCTTGAGACGGATGTGCACGGCGCGCTACTGACCCCAAAGGGCGAGCTTGTGTTCAGCTATGAATACTGTGGGGCGGCCAAACTGGACCAGTGTTCCAACCTGCTCTGGACGCTTGACGAAAATTCGCATCACTCGATGGTTGCTTCCGAACAGGGCGGGTATCTGACCGTCGGCCGCGACACTTGGACCGCTGCCGAGGTCACTGACCGCTTCCCGCCGTTTTTCACCGCGGCCAAAGACCAGCCGATCTGGGAAGACACAGTGCTGAGGCTTGATGAGCAGGGTCAGGTTCTGGAACGGATATCGATCCCCGACATGATCATCGACAGTGGCCTGACCGCGCTGCTAACAGCCAACAATCAGGACTTCGAAACCAAGGGCGTCGCACGTAGCGAATTGCTGCACGCCAACAAGATTGATGAACTGCCATCTAACCTGGCCGACAGGTTTCCTCTGTTCGATGCCGGAGACTGGATCATTTCGATGCGAGGGCTCAACCTTGTCATCGTGGTGGACCCGGCCACACGGAAAGTGAAGTGGCATCAGACCGGCCCATGGATCCGGCAACACGACCCCGAGTTCCGCCCAGATGGCAAAATCTCTGTTTTCAACAACAATGCATATCTGACGTCTTACACCCGCAGCGACAAAACGCGGCTTGATGCGCCTCGGGACACAAACATCATGACCATTGATCCGGTCAGTCGGGAATCCGAAGTCATATTCGGCAGCAAACCCGGACAGGAAATGCTGTCAGTCATTCGGGGTCAACATGAGGTTCTCGAAGGCGGTGGAGTACTGATCACCGAGTTCGATGCGGGACGGGTTCTGGAAGTGGATGGGACCGGCAATGTGACCTGGGAGTTCGTCAACAAGTACGACGACGAATTTGTAGGCGAGATCACCAATGCGAAGCTCTATCCGCTGAGTTATTTTGAAACCGATTGGAAGGAATGCACGCAATGAAAAGGTTGATGAAGACGTGGTCGTGGGGCCGACTGGTCCCGATGTGGTTTGTTGGTGGGTTGGCATGTCTGACGCTGGCAACCCCGGCACATGCCTATATCGGCCCCGGTGCCGGATTGGGCGCTATTGCGGTCACGATCGCTGTCCTTCTGGGCGGCCTCTTTCTTCTGGTTGGACTGGTCTGGTTTCCGCTCAAGCGGTTGCTTCGCAGCAAAAAAGCCCCGTCTGATGTAAGCAGCGAAACCAGTCAAAGCTAGCGCAACGGCTTTCAGAGCGCCCGCTCTTGCCATTTGCGCTGAAACTGCCCCCAAACACCCCGGCTTCAACTGGGCAGCAGGACCCGTGGCATCCGTCAAAATCCGGGTGCCGCGCCGCGTTCATTCTGACCTTTGGCCCATGTCACCAATGGCATTCTTTCCGATTGCGCGGCGTCACTTAAACCCATCAAAAATTCAACGTTTTCAATGTGAATTGACTGTGAACAAGCCGTTCCGCGCAAGTTCAACCGACATGGTTTTTAATTGCAACGTTAAGTTTGCGATGGGTAACGCACATGCAGTTGGTACGATTTCTAACCGAGAAGTTTTCCGTGATTTTGTTCGGCTTCTCAATACTAAGCGCCGCATATGTCTATGGCGTGGTCAGCTATAAGCTCGAGTGGTTTCCAATTCCAATTCTGCAACAGGCCAAGGCCGGGTTTGACGCATGGCGAAAACTTGAAGCCAAAGAAACCATCTATGGAAAAGTTTCGGACGTTTCCGTTCCTCGGGACGATTTGACAACCTGGCTTACCGAGCCCCGAGATTACGATGATTTGCTATTGATTACGGGCGGTTTCGATGAGCAGCCCGAGCTGTGCCCCGAACTGGGTTGCGTTGCCTGGATCATGGATCGGGAAGGGAACGTGTTCCACACCTGGAGCGTGCCACGCGCAGAGCTTTTTGACGGACAGGAATTTGAAGGCTTCAGCGGACAACCCGGACGGGATAATGTGAACGTGATAGGTGTGGATTTGGATGACAACGGCGATCTGGTTGTCACGTTTCAGGCCAAAAACATGTTCCCCTACCATATCGGTTCGATGCGGATTGATCGGGACAGCAATATTCTTTGGTCCTTTATTAATCACGGACATCATTGGCCGCATATTGCGGATAACAGCGACGCGTTGCTGCCCTGGGCACAGCTGGAACGGCCTACGGGGCAGTTCATCGGCTCAACCCGGATCGACACCAATTGCTCGGAATACGGGGCCGTATACGAAGAAGGTTTCCAAATCCTTGACCGAGCCGGGGAAAGAATACGTGCAGTGCGCTTCGAAGACTTATTTCTAAAGAATGGGTTAATGGGACTGGCGTACTCTGCGCGCGAAGGATGTGATCCCTACCACATCAATGGGATTGTAGAGTTAAATGAAGCGACCGCCGCCAAGATCGAGGGGGCAGAGGCCGGTGATATCGCCATGTCGCTGCGGTCTTCAAGCTCGCTGATTATCGTAGATCGATATGACGATATTGTTCATCGCGTCATCGTGGGCCCCATGGTCGCACAGCATTCACCCGTCGTCACCCAGCGCGGTACATTCGTTTTGTTCGACAATCTTGGCGGCCACGCCTCGCAAGGTGGATCCCGCATACTCGAAATTGACCCGGCTTCCGGCTTTGGTACGTCACTTTTCCCATTGGCCGGCGATACGAAGCACACGCTGTTTTCCGAAGAACAAGGTGTCGTCCGATTGAGCGAAGACAACCAACGTGCTCTGGTATCGGTATCTGAAACCGGGCAGGTTTTGGAGGTCGACCTGCACGAAGGCAGACCCGTTTGGGAGTACCTAAATCAAACCAGCCTCTCAGCCTTCCATCGCCGCATCGGTGAAACGTCGGAAACCGATTTCGCATTGATGGAAACCAGAGGTGCCGACTATGTATCGCGCGAATTTGTAACCACAGTGCTAGGAGCTTCTAAGCCTGTCGGAGTACTGGATCAACATACCAACTGAGCCTGCCTGGGTATGTTGTTCCATAGCTTGCGCTTTTCACCTTTGTTCCGGCACATTGTGCGGTGAAGGCGTTAAGTTATTAATTTCTTAGCTAGAAGTTTGGTTTACGGGGTAGGATTTGAACCTTTGGTCCGGCGCGTTCGTCGGGTGATTGATCCACCGGATCGACCACTATTCCTCCTCAGCCTTCAGGTTATGAGCCTGACGAGGTGAGGACGTTAAGCAAACAGTCCAGTGGACTGTTTGTAGATCGAACGGTCTGTTTGGAAGTTGGTTGCGGGGAGAGGATTTGAACCTCTGACCTTCAGGTTATGAGCCTGACGAGCTACCGGACTGCTCCACCCCGCGACACTTTGGT
>NZ_JBQFOW010000015.1:0-75749 GCF_056533855.1 Ruegeria sp. F11
TGCAGCGTGCCAAACACACGCCACACGAAGGGAAAGAAATTGTCCCGGCAAACCTCGCGCGCGGCATGCAGAACCATTTTGGGATCAGGAGCTGACATCATTGGCCTCCTCATCTTCCGGACCGCCGTCACCATCCGGGTGACTGGAAAAGAAATCACGGAGGATGTCGTAGTCCACAGCGTCCGGCTCAAACGCACGGACGCTTTCTTGCGCGTCCAATTCACTTGTGTTGAACAGATCTGTGTCCAGCTTCAGCAGCGCCATCAACAATTTCGTGTCGCCCTTCAACGCGCCTGCCGCGAGCCGCTTGGCAATTGCCTCCGCCTTGGAAATCCGGATTTCGTGGTTGCCTTCGCGGACGGTGATCTTGGCTTCCAGTTCGCGTTTCAAGCTAGCATTCACGCCTTTAGCACCTTTCGGCCGACCTTTCGGATTGCCAGATCGGCCTTTCTTGAATTGGGTCGCTTTGGGCGGTTTGCCGTAACCAACCTCGTAGTCTTTCGTATCGTCAGACATGATCCACCTCCTGTTCTGAAGTGGTATCGTTGGCAGCAGAACGCGCATCGAACGTCTGGCCTGTCGCCGAATGCACGGCGCTCTCACCGGTCATCTCCTGCCAGCGGCGGATGGCGACATCGACGTAAACAGGGTCGAGCTCAATGAGCCGCGCCCGGCGCCCGGCTTTCTCAGCTGCCAGCAAAGTCGCGCCGGACCCGCCAAAAGCGTCCAGCACGACATCGCCGCGATGGCTCACATCCATGATGGCATCTGCAACCAGGGCTGTAGGCTTCACCGTGGGATGATCAGCGAGATCCGCCTCACGCCCTGCCCCAAAGCTGTTCACACCGGTGTAATCCCAGACATTGGTCCGGTTGCGACCATGCTTTCCCAGTTCGACATTGTTGATATGCGGCGCACCGGGCTTCTTGAAGATGCAAACCAGCTCGTGCTTGGAACGATAAAGGCTGCCCATGCCTCCGTTCGTCTTGTTCCAGACGCAGAGATTGATGAGATCAAGGCCTCCTGCCTTGCCCGCCGCAATCAGTTCTTCAATGTGACGCCAGTCCATGCAGATCATCGCAATGCCCCCGTCGGGCAAGCAGTCAAACAGCCGGTTGTTCACATCCGAGAGAAAGCCACGGAACTCGCTGTCCGACATTTCTCCCGACGCCATGGCAAATTCGCGATGATCGCCGCCGATGCCGCAACGGACATGCCCATTGACCGGTACGTTATAAGGCGGATCTGTGAACACCATCTGCGGGCTCTCGCCTTTCAACAAGGTGTCGTAGCTCTGGGCTTGCAGGGCATCCCCGCAGAAGATGCGATGATCTCCAAGAACCCAGAGGTCACCCGTCTCCGTGATTACGGGTGCCGCAGGGTTCGGCGTCTCAACAGATTCCGCTTCAGTCTCCGAGGCCTCGCCAGTGCCGTCGATGATGATGTCGATTTCCGGTGTTTCGAACCCGGTGATGTCCAGATCAAAGTCCAGCTCGCCATCAAGGCTGAGATCCATCAGCTCGGCAAATTCGATCTGCAGGGCCGCCTCATTCCAGTCGGACAATTCTGCCAGCTTGTTATCCGCAATACGCAGAGCGCGCACTTCCGCGTCTGACAAGTGATCCGCGACAACAGTCGGCACGGACATCAACCCCAGGGCCTTGGCGGCTTCATAGCGGCCATGACCCGCAATGATCGTGCCCGAACCATCCAACAGGATCGGGGTGACAAAGCCAAACTTGGCCACCGATGCTTTGAGCTTGTCTATATTCTTGGCCGCGTGCACGCGGTTGTTGTTGGCGTAGGGCTTGATCTGGCTGATCTGAGATTGGACGACTTTGTCCGCCATCCAGATCGGCGTGTTGGACGCCTTGGCGTCGCTGTGTGTTTTTTTGGCAGACATAGCCGCCTCCTTTCGTTTGACGCTCGCTAGCGTCGACAAGAAAGGATCGTGCTGGGAATTCGGAGAGAGCACGACTAGCAACTCTCCGGACCAATCGATCCGGTTCGTTGCCCCTTCGAATGCTCTCGGTCTTATCCGCTTCAAAGAATGCGGCGCCGAATGCTGCCTGGGAGATGTATTCATCTCCCCGTGGGACCTTGTCCCTTGCAGGGCTGGCTAGAATTTATGCACGGGTTTCTGCAATTGCAACTCCTAAAACCAAAAGTAACCAATTAAGATTGTTGACGAATAATCGGTAGTACGGCAGCAACGCCCTGCAATACACACTCCTCTTGGGATTGCTCCAGAAAGAGCTGGACTGTTGCTGTGAACCACGCATCACTGATCCCACGCCCGAGCCATTCGGGCGCTCCTCGGTACCAGGGTTCGGCATCTCGCTGACCCAAGATCAGAGGAGACAGTTCATGTCCAAGCCAAAGCAAACCAAAATTGACAAGGTGCAAGCTTTGTTGGGTCGCCCGAGTGGCGCCAGCATTGAGGCGCTCTGCAAAGCAACGGCGTGGCAACCTCATTCGGTCCGAGCAGCTATCAGCGGTCTGCGAAAAAAAGGCGACACAATCGAACGGCGCGAATCCGACAAGCCACATGGATCTTCCACGTATCACCTCACAGCAAATAAGGACGGCGAGTCATGACGAAGACAAGCGACGTCGCCGATCTGGCTGCCATGGGTCGATCAGATCTGGTCAAGCTTTGGCAGCAACTGTTTGATCAACCCGTCCCCACCATGCTCAGCCAACCCTTCCTTCGCCGTTTCATTGCCTTTGAGATGCAATCCCGCCGTCATGGCGGGCTGTCTCGACAGGTCAAAGCCACACTGGGAAAGGGTTCTGAGAAGAAACCCCGGCCTGCCTGCCCTGCCCTAAAACCCGGCGGGCGCCTTTTGCGCGAGTGGAATGGCGTGACCCATGTTGTCGACGTGACAGGGGACGGCTTCACTTGGAACGGTCGGTCCTATCGCTCGCTCTCCGCCATCGCCCGAGAGATTACCGGCGCGCACTGGTCGGGGCCGCGTTTCTTTGGGCTCACCGGCAAGGCGACCAAATGAGCCCGCGCCGCAAAATCCGATGCGCCATCTACACGCGCAAGTCCTCAGAGGATGGACTGGACCAGGACTTCAATTCACTGGATGCGCAATATGAAGCCTGCGCGGCCTATGTCGCCAGCCAGCGACACGAAGGTTGGACCCTATTGCCAGAGCGCTACGATGATGGCGGACTGTCCGGCGGCACACTCGAACGCCCCGCCCTGCAACGCTTGCTTGAAGAGATTGATGCCGGGCGCATCGACATGGTCGTGGTCTACAAGATTGACCGGCTGACCCGATCGCTCGCCGACTTCTCCAAGCTGGTCGAACGGCTGGAACAGGCGGATTGTTCTTTTGTGTCCGTCACACAGGCCTTCAACACCTCCTCATCCATGGGTCGATTGACCCTGAATGTGCTGTTGTCCTTTGCTCAGTTTGAACGGGAAGTCACCGCCGAGCGTATTCGCGACAAAATCGCGGCGTCGAAGAAGAAGGGGCTTTGGATGGGTGGTAACCTGCCTATGGGCTATGATCGCCACCCCGATCCGAAGGCAAGAACGCTGGTGGTGAATGAGGAGGAGGCCAGAACGGTCCGGCATCTCTTTGGGCTCTATGACGAGCTGGGTTGTCTGCGCAAAGTAGAAGAACGGGCGACGGCAGAAGACCTGCGGTCAAAACGGGCTGTTCGGGCGGATGGCAGCATGAAGGGGGATTGTCCGCTGTCACACGGTCAGATCTATTACCTGCTGCGCAACCCGGTCTATCTCGGCAAAATCCGCCACAAAGATAAGATCTGGGACGGACAACACCCTGAGATCATCGACAAAGACATCTGGGATCGGGTGCAGGAAAAAATGCGCGAAGCGTCGCAGCGATCCCGTGCAAACCTTTCGCCCGATGCGCGCCAACGCACCAACGACCCCGGCGCCTGGCTCACTGGTCTGCTGCAGGACGAAACAGGTGATCGGTTGACGCCAACCCACACCACGCGCACAAGCCGACGTTTGCGGTACTATGTATCCAACAGACTGATCTCCGGCGGCAAGGATACCTCCGGCTGGCGACTGCCCGGCCCGGCGCTGGAAAACGTGGTCATTGATGTCATAGTCAGACATCTGCAAGACGCCGCCGCCGCGCATCAGGTACTGGCGCAGCCGGAGGCCGGGTCAGCGGAGGCAGTTCAGACTTCAGTTGCGGATTTGGTGAACAGGCTCCAAGGCCAAGGCGGTCAAGTCGGCGTTGATATTCTGGCCAAAGGCAAAGTTGCACCAGGTCAGATCGACCTCGAATTGAACCCCAAAACTCTGGCAAGCGCAGTTGACATCGCGGTCGGTCAACTGCACCCGGATCTCACCCACGTCACCGCATCTTTCGATCTGCGACGCCGCGGCGTTGAGGCCAAGGTCATCGCTGGAGACATGGCACCCCAACCCGATCCCCACCTCAGGTCCATGCTGATCCGCGCCTATGGCTGGGCGCGCGATCTGAAAGCCGGAGTTCGGCTAATGGAAATTGCACGCCGCGAAAACGTCCCCGGCGCCTTCATCCGCACCCGCGCCCAGCTCGCCTTTCTCTCCCCGAAGATTCAGGCTGCGATTCTCGACGGCACACAGCCGCCCGAACTCACACTCAAGCGTCTGGTCAGCGTGACTCACCCTCTAGACTGGTCCGAACAGGAGCGCCTGTTCGGCTTCCGACATCTCCAAGTCCTGCGTCCCTGATACAAGGCTCGCGCTCCCTGATCCGTCGGCACAATTCCCTGTTCCTGCGAGAAAATTCCCTGTTCCACTGTTTAGGGAATTTGCAACCTAAGCTATTGGAAAAAATAGAGTTGTGACATCTGAAATCCCGGGTTGCAGACTTGTTTTGCAGAAATTCCCTGTAAATTGCCGGGTATCAGGGAAATCTCGCCCAAAGCGACCCCGCCAAAATGCGGCACTGAGACTTGGGCCTGAATTGCGCTCTTAGTGTACGGTCTGCTTCGTCTCTGATTGAAAGCGCATGCGCCAACTCGCGGGAATTGCGGCACAATTCCGGGTCAGAAAACACAACTGAAATGAGACAGGTATGAGTGGCGGGGAGACAGGGATTCGAACCCTGGGGACGCTCTCACGCCCAACGGTTTTCAAGACCGCCGCATTCGACCACTCTGCCACCTCCCCGTCGAAGGCAGGGTCTAAGGCCAAGTTCGGACAGAGGCAAGTCGAAATCGGGAAATCTTGCCGAAGGCCGCGCGGCAGTCTTTCCATGGCCCCGCAGCCGCGTTATGATCACGAAATAAGACCGTATCAGGCTGGCATGCAGAACCAGTCGACTGGCGGCGGGGCTCGGGAAACGCAGCCCCTTCAGGCAAGGGATGACACGAATGAAGCGAGCGACTGAGACAGGCGCAAACCCGCGAGGACTGGCTATTCTCGCCGTCACCCTGACGGTGTTGTCGGGGTGTAATGAAGCCCTTCTATCACAAAGCGATACCGAGGCCCCCGACGCGGCGGAAGACAGCAGTAAGACCGAGCTTTTACCCAGCGTCTCCAAAGCTTCACAACGCGATGTTGAAGCGCCCGAGGTGTTTGAGGTGTCCGAAGCCGGGCTTTGGGACGGGCGGCCCTCGCTTGGCGGTATCTGGGTGGCGCATCCCGATGTAGATCAGCCTGAACGTGTGGTGATCAAGAACGCGGCGAATGACAAAACTGTAGTCGGTGCGCTTTTCCGGCGCGAACGGAACCTGCCCGGACCCGCGCTGCAGGTCTCATCCGCCGCTGCCGAACAGCTTGGCATGCTGGCAGGCGCGCCGGCCAAGATTCAGGTTGTCGCCTTGCGCCGGGAGACTATTGAGGAAACTCCTCCCCCGGCAGAAGACGTCGTGGCCGAAAGTACTGAAGCCGAAGACGTGACGGATGAGGCCTCCGAAGTGGCCGAAACCGAAACCGAGCAGCCCGCAAAACGGAAATGGTGGCAGAAGAAGGAACCTGCAGTGGCGGCAGCCGCTGTTGCGACTGGAGCGGCAGTCGCGGCGTCTGATGAGACTCCGGCGGAGCCTGACAAAAACGCCACGGAAACGGCAAGTGCCGGCACTGATACCTCTGCCGAGGAAACGCAGGAAGCTCAGGAAACGGAAACAGCCGACAAGCCCGCCAAGCGCAAGTGGTGGCAAAAGAAAGAGCCCGCCACTACGGCAGCCGCTGGTGCAGCTGCGGCAGCCACCGCTGCGACTGTTGAAACCGCCGAAGCCGCGACCGAAGTGGCCAGCGCGGCGGCAACCCCTGCCCTGACCGATGCGCCGGTTGTAGCGCCAGCCGAGAAACCGGCGAAACGCAAATGGTGGCAGAAGAAAGACCCAAACGAGATCACCGAAACGCCGCTTGATCCAATCGAAGGTGCCGCCGCCGCAATTGAGGCGTCGGAACCGACGCCTGTGGCCGCAGCCGCTGCTCCGGCGGCGACATCTTCGCTGTCCAAACCCTATGTGCAGATCGGGACCTTCGGCGTCGAAGTGAATGCAAACAGCGCGGCTGAAAAGGTGCGCAGAAACGGAATGGCCGCCGAGGTGCGCGAATTGAAGACCGAGGAAAAGACCGTCTGGCGCGTTCTGGTCGGACCTGCCACAAACCGGGCCGAACGTCGGGCCATTCAGAGCGATGTGAAAGACCTGGGCTTTTCCGACGCGTTCACCGTGTCCAACTGAAATTAGGAGGCGACCTATGCTGTCCTCATTGCGAAACTCTGTTCTGTCGCTGGCCCTGCTGGCCGTGCCTGCGCACGCGTTCGACACCTCGGCCCGTGCGGCTTATGTGATGGACCAAACGACCGGCACGGTGCTGCTGTCCAAGGACGCCGATCAGCCTCTGCCGCCAGCTTCGATGTCCAAACTCATGACGCTTTACGTGGCGTTCGAGGCGCTGCGGGACGGACGGCTGACGCTCAGTGAGACGCTACCGGTATCGCAACACGCCATGAGCTATGGCGGCTCGACCATGTTCCTGAACACGCAGGACCGCGTGACGGTCGAGGATTTGCTGCGCGGGATCATCGTGCTGTCGGGCAACGATGCCTGTGTAGTGATTGCCGAAGCGCTCAGCCCCGATGGAACCGAGGCCGGGTTCGCACGTTATATGACCCAGCGCGCCCAGCAGATTGGCATGAACGACTCGAACTTCGCCAATTCCAACGGCTGGCCAGCCGCAGGGCACATGATGTCGGTGCATGATCTGGCCGTTCTGGCGGACCGGTTGATCACCGATTTCCCGGAATACTATCCGTTGTTCGCGGAAGAAGAGTTTGAATTTGACGGCCGCGCGCCCTCTAACAAGCGCAACAGGAACCCGCTGCTGAAACTCGATATCGGCGCGGATGGCCTGAAAACCGGGCACACGCAAGAGGCCGGGTATGGCCTTGTGGGCTCGGCCAAACAGGGCGACCGGCGGGTGATCTTTGTGCTCTCGGGCCTCGACAGCACCGGTCAGCGCGCAGAGGAGGCTGAGGCCGTGGTTAACTGGTCGTTTCGAAATTTTGTCGAGAGGACAGTTGCCAACGCGGAAACGCCGATAGCCGAAGCCAAGCTTTGGATGGGTGAGAAAAGCACTGTTGGTCTGGTCCCCGAGGGCGACCTTTCCGTGCTGTTCCCGGTTCTAGGCACGCAGAACGTCGAGGCCGAAGTGGTCTACGAAGGCCCCATCAACGCGCCCGTGGCAAAGGGCCAGCAACTGGCCGAACTGGTGATTAAACCCGAAGGTTTGCCGGAAATCCGCCGTCCTCTGGTGGCGGCTGAAGATGTGGCCCTGGGCGGCTTTCTGGTAAGGATGATGACCGTGGGCGGGATCGTTCTGAAAGACGTGATCAACACACCGCTGGAGTCGATGTGACGAGCCCGGGGTTGTTTCTGACCTTCGAAGGCATTGACGGTTCAGGAAAATCCACTCAGGCGCGGATGCTGGCGCAGCATCTGCGTGAGGCGGGTTGCGAGGTCGTCTTGACCCGCGAACCGGGCGGTTCAGCCGGGGCCGAGGAAATCCGCAGGCTAGTATTGGAAGGCGATCCGGATCGCTGGTCGGCAGAAACCGAAATACTGCTTTTCACCGCCGCCCGTCGCGACCATCTGGAACGCACGATCGAACCCGCGCTGGCCGCCGGAAAGGTCGTGATCTGCGACCGCTTTGCCGACAGCACCCGCATGTATCAAGGCCTTTCGCGTGGCGACCTACGCGGCGTGGTGGACCAGTTGCACAGCCTGATGATCAGGCGCGAGCCGGATATCACTCTGCTGATCGACATGGACCCCGATACCGGCCTGTCCCGCGCCAAGGGTCGGCAGGGCACCGAGGAACGGTTCGAGGATTTTGGCCCTACCCTGCAAAAGAACATGCGGGCGGGTTTTCTGGCGCTGGCCGAGGAGTTTTCGGACCGGTTCCGTGTAATCGACGGCAACCGGGACATGGACAGCGTCGCCCGGGATGTGACAGATATCGTCATGGCAGCCCTGCGATAGAAGATGAGCGACGACACCCCAACCCCGGATCAGGCCCCCGGCGCACCGCACCCGCGCGAAACCGCTCGTTTGTTCGGGCAGGACGCGGCAGAGCAAGCGTTTCTAGCCGCTTTCAACTCGGATCGGCTGCACCACGGCTGGCTGCTGACGGGGCCGCGCGGGGTTGGCAAGGCGACCTTAGCCTGGCGGATCGCGCGGTTTCTGCTGGCAACGCCCCCGGCGGATGATAGCGGGTTGTTCGGTGCGCCTCCGCCCCCTGAAACGCTGGATATTGATCCCGAACTACCCGTCTCGCACCGCATTCTGGCGGGCGCGGAACCGGGACTGGCAGCAATTACCCGCTCGGTGAACGATCAGGGCCGATTGCGGAATGAGATCGTGGTCGACGACATCCGCAAGCTGGGCAAGTTCTTCGGCCTGTCCTCTGCCGATGGCGGTCGCCGTGTGGTGATCGTGGATGCGGCGGATGAGATGAATGTCAGCGCCGCCAACGCCCTGCTAAAAATGCTGGAAGAACCCCCTGCGCGCACCACTCTGTTGCTGGTGTCGCACCAGCCCTCACGGCTGCTGCCGACGATCCGATCGCGTTGCCGCACCCTGCGCTTGTCCCCGCTTGGGGCTGAGGACATGCAGGCGGCGCTTAGCCAGACCGGGGCCGACCTGCCCGATCAGACGGGCCATCTAGCCGCCCTCTCTGCCGGATCAGTGGGCGACGCGGTGCGGCTGATCAATCTGGGCGGGTTGCAGATTTACGCGGAACTCATCGCCATTCTGGGCACCCTTCCCCGCATGGATCGCCAACGCGCATTGGCCTTGGCCGAAGCCGCCGCCCAGCGCGGCGCGGCGGAACGGTTCGACCTTTTGCTGACCCTGATCGACGTGGCCCTGTCTCGGTTGGCGCTGACCGGGGCGACGGGGGCAACCCCAACGCCCGAAGCAGCCCCGAACGAGGTGGAGACGCTAACGCGCCTGTCCGCTTCACCCCATCAGGCCCGCCGCTGGGCCGAGATCGCGGCGACGATCACAGCCCGCGCGCGCCATGGTCAGGCGGTGAACCTTGACCCTGCCGCTTTGGTCCTAGATACGGTGTTCAAGATACAGGAAACCGCCGGTCAGAGCAGATGAGCGACACCCCCCAGATCACCGACAGCCATTGCCATCTGGATTTCCCCGATTTCGACGGGCAACTGGACCAGATCATCGCCAACGCCGCCGAGGCTGGCGTCACCCGCATGGTCACGATCTGCACCCGCCTACGCAACGAACCCGCCGTTCGTGCCATCGCCGAGGCCCACGCACCCGTCTTCTACGCCGCTGGCACCCACCCGATGAGCGCCGCTGATGAGCCGCTGACAACGGTGGGTGAACTAGTTGCTCTGTCACAGCATCCGAAATTCGTCGGCATCGGCGAAAGCGGGCTGGATTACCACTACACCGCCGAAAGTGCCGAAGTTCAGAAGCAATCCCTGCGCATCCATATCGAAGCGGCTCAGCATACCGGCCTGCCCCTGATCATCCACGCCCGTGCCGCCGATGACGACATGGTCCGCATCCTGACCGAGGAATACCGCAACGCGCCATATTCCTGCGTGATGCATTGCTTTTCGTCTTCAGCCGAATTGGCCGAAGCGGCCCTGGACCTTGGTTTTTACCTGTCCATGTCCGGCATCGCCGCTTTCCCCAAAAGTCAGGAACTGCGGGACATCTTCGCCAGCGCCCCGGTGGACCGCATCCTCGTCGAAACGGATGCACCGTATCTGGCCCCCCCACCCTATCGCGGCAAACGAAACGAACCCGCTTATACCGCCCACACCGCCCGCAAAGGGGCCGAGGTGTTCGGCATGGACTACGCCGCCTTCGCCGCCCAAACGCAATCCAACTTCGAGCGGCTGTTCTCGAAAGCGGCCCAGTACAAGGCCGCTGCATGACCCAATTGCGTTGCACCATTCTGGGCTGCGGATCATCCGGCGGCGTTCCCCGTTTGGGCGGGCAATGGGGCGCATGCGATCCAGATAACCCACGAAATATTCGCCGCCGCTGCTCGATGCTGGTGGAACGGGACGGGCCCGAGGGCACAACTTCGGTCCTGATCGACACCTCGCCGGATATGCGCAGCCAGTTGCTGGATGCGGGCACCGGGCGGTTGGATGGGGTCGTCTACACCCACTCGCACGCAGACCACGTGCACGGCATCGACGACTTGCGCATGATCGTCTTCAACATGAAGACGCGCGTTCCGGTTTGGGCCGATGGCGACACCCAAAACGCGTTGCTGGGGCGGTTCGGATATGCGTTCATCCAGCCCGAGGGCTCACCCTATCCGCCGATTCTTGACCTTAAATCCATCGACGGCCCCTTCGAAGTGGACGGCCCCGGCGGCCCGATCCCGTTTCACCCGTTCAAGGTCAATCACGGCTCGATTGACTCACTGGGGTTCCGTTTGGGAAAACTCGCCTATCTGCCTGATGTCGCTGAGATTTACGACGACGCCTGGCCCGAGATGGAGGGGCTGGATTGCCTGATCATCGATGCCCTGCGTCGTGCCCCGCACCCTACCCACGCACATCTGGAAAAGACCCTTGGCTGGATCGAGAAACTGCGCCCTCAACGCGCCGTTCTGACCAACATGCATATCGACCTCGACTATGCCACGGTCGAGGCCGAGACCCCCGACGACATCACCCCCGCCTATGATGGCATGGTGATCCACCAGGCGCTGTAAAGTCCTGACCCGCGCCTACCGGATATCGTCAGCGGCCCAGCTAGCGGGGGCGGTATGCTTCAGAACCTGATCAATGTTATTCTGCCGGTTTTTCTGGTGATCGGTGCCGGCTATGCGGCCACACGTTCCGGCTATTTCAAGGAAGAGCATGTCGACGGGCTGATGAAGTTCACGCAGGGCTTTGCCATTCCCTGCCTTCTGTTTCTGGCGATTGCGCATCTGGACCTCAGCGCAAGTTTCGACCCCCGGCTGCTAGCCAGTTTCTACTCGGCGGCGGCCTTATGTTTCACGGCTGGCCTGTTCGGCGCGCGCATCATCTTTGGCCGCGATTGGGAGGATTGTGTCGCGATCGGCTTCTGCTGCCTGTTCTCGAATTCGGTCCTGCTGGGCCTTCCAATTACTGAGCGCGCCTACGGCCCCGAAAACCTGACCGGCAACTATGCGATTATCGCCTTCCATTCGCCCTTCTGCTACGGCGTCGGGATCACGGTGATGGAGATCATCCGCAACCGGGGCCACAGCGGCGCACACATGGCCCGGTCGGTCCTGTCGGCCATGTTCAAGAACGCGCTGATCCTTGGCATCGGGCTGGGTTTTCTGGTCAACCTGTCCGGTCTGACCATCCCCGCCGTTGTGGATGAGGCGCTGGGGCTGGTGACCCGCGCGGCGCTGCCCGGGGCGCTGTTTGCGCTTGGGGGCGTTCTGGTCAAATACAAACCCGAAGGCGATCTGCGCACCATCGCCTATGTTTGCGGCATCTCGCTGATGCTGCATCCCAGTCTTGTCTGGCTGTTTGGCAAATCCGTTGGCTTGCCGCAGGACCTGTTCCGCTCGGGCGTGCTAAATGCAGCGATGGCACCGGGGTTCAACGCCTATATCTTCGCCTCTATGTATGGTCGGGCCAAGCGTGTTGCCGCCTCATCCGTCCTGATCGGGACCGCTGCTTCGATACTGACCGTCTGGCTCTGGCTGACCTTTCTGGGTTAATCACGGTTTGACTTTCGTGTCCGGCGACACATCATTCGCGCACTCAGACAGGAGACCCGCGCATGCCGCATGCACTTATCGTCGCTCATGGCCAGCCGTCGGACCCGGCCCCGGCCGAGGCGGCGCTTGCGTCCTTCGCGGCCAAGGTCGATGCACTGGCCGAGCCGGTTTCCGTACATTCGGCAACTCTGGCCGCCCCCGGCGCGCTTGAGGCGCAAATGGACAAACTGCCCGAAGGCACCGTGATTTACCCCCTGTTCATGGCCAAAGGATGGTTTGTGACCAGCGCGTTGCCAAAACGGATCGGGGACCGTGATCTGCGCATCCTGGACCCGCTAGGCATCGACCCGGACTTGCCGCGGCTGGCTGCGGATGCTGTGCGTGACACAGTGGCGGGGCTGAGATGGGATGCAACCCTGACCGATCTGGTGATCGCAGCGCACGGGTCTGGCCGCAGTCGAAACCCCTCGGCCGTGGCCACCAAATTCGCCACCCGCTTGGGTCAACTGCTTACCCTCAATTCCATTCGGGTGGGGTTTGTCGAAGAACCGCCGTCGATCGCTGATGCCGCGACCGGTGTAGGAAAGAACGCCCTCTGCCTGCCCTTCTTTGCATGTACGGGAGGCCACGTTCTGGACGATGTCCCAGAGGAACTGGACCGAGCGCAGTTCAAAGGCCATGTGATGCCTGTCGTAGGGGAATTGCCACCGATACAAATCCGGATTGCCGAAACGCTGCGCCTGGCCTTTGCCGAAGACGCGTCCCCCTGACAATGGCACCAGTTCCGTTTCGCCCGTGGCAACGTAACCAATGTCATGCGCTGGACAGAGTCGAATGCAGCCGGTGAAGTGATCGCCCATCTCGCTTGGCCTGATACAACGCCTGATCGGCCGCCTTCAACATCCCTGCAGCGTCCGGCTGCTTGAACTGGGTGGACAGCGCCATTCCGATGCTGGCGGAAATCCGGCAGGACTCACCCTGAAAAACAACAGGTTCCTGCAGGCGCGTGATGATACGGTCCGCAATCGCGGCGAGCACAGACTCATCGTTCAAACCTTTGAAGAAAATCACAAACTCATCGCCACCTACCCGCGCCACCATGTCGTCGCCGCGCGTTTCCTCGACCATGATCCGGGCGGCGTTCTGCAGAACGAAATCACCAGCGGCGTGGCCTAATCGGTCGTTCACGGATTTGAAGAAATCCAGATCCAGATTCATGAGCGCAAAACGCGTATTTGCCGAGATCAAATGCCCCAGCATGTGATCCATGGCACGGCGGTTCTTTATCCCCGTCAAAGTGTCGGTATACGCCTGTTCTTCCGCGGCGAGCATCGCGCCCTGCAGGCGCAGGTTCAGAGATCGCGACGCCTCCATCGCAGCGGATTTCGCTTCGACTAGATAGAGCAGCTCAACCGCCAAGTCGGTGCCCGAGAAATCGGCGCTGGTCAGCGCGTAGTCGCGCACCGCGTCCAGTATCGAAATCCCGAACGACAGGTTGATCACCGCGCCGCGCCCATCGGGCAGCGGTGCAACTAACCCCTTAAGCGCCGTGCGCGGTTCATCAAGAAATTTCAGGTGCACCCGCGCCCCAGCCATGGACATGAGCGCGGGGAGTGTTGTCACCGCACGGGGACGTATCAGTTCAAACACATCCAGAAAGCTTCGCCCGATCAGCGCGGTGTCGGGCCGCAGTTTCTGCAGGGTTGGTCCGACCTGCCGGATATGGCCACCGTCATCCACCAGCGCGAACATCGGGCAAAGCGTTTCCAGCAAACCGGCAAGGTCATCCGATTTCATCATCCGTTCCGCGCCCCCAGATCGAAATGACGCCCCTCGGCAAAGGCGCTTTCGACAAGCATGACCGAGATCACCTCGGCCTCGCCCTCAACCCCGTCATGCGACAGCACCACCAGCGCGCCGTAATCGTCCGCCATGGCCCGAAGCACGCCAACCATGACGCTGGAATAGCCCGGCAAACCGGGAAAACAGTGCAGCTGATATTCCGCAGCGCTCAGTTCCCGCAGCTCCAATGCGGGCAAGGCAAGGTCCGAGACCGCCAACCTCACCCGGTCCGCCAGATCATCCAGCGAGTGCAGAAACTCTACATAGGTCACCCCGCCAAAGCGCAGAAGGCGGCGCAGCGCTTCGGTGTTCGGATGCGACACAAGGTACGTGCCGAGATCCTCGAGAATCTCCGCCTGCGGGCGTTTCAGATCGTCACTCAGCGCTGTCAGAACGCGGGCCGATACCGCGTCGTCATAAACCAGCATGGCCTCAAATTCGGTAAAGCCCAGACCTGCAGCCTCGGTCACGCGCTGCCAGCACGGGCGCCCGTGGGTTGCGCATACAAATGATTGTAGCGCCCGATTGATCAGACCATACATCAGCTACCCCGGATTGCTTACGCCCCCAATCTGGCCCGACAATCCTTAACAAATAGACAAGCTCTACACGGATAGGTGGAGTTTTTCGCGGGTCAGAAATCCGTAGGCGCGCCGCCTTCGGCTTTGCGCCGTTCCACGAAGTCCGCAAGTTCATCGCGGATGGCGGCATCCATCGGCGGGGCCTCGAAGCTGGTGATGATCTCTTTGAACATGTGATGGGCCCGCTCTGCCGTCCAGATACCTCCGGCGGCATCCCATCCCTCGTAATTCTTCCAGTCGCTGAGGAATGGTTGATAAAACGCGGTGGTATAGCGATCCTGCGTGTGCTGGATACCAAAGAAATGGCCGTCATTGCCGACTGAGCGAATGGCATCCAACGCGATTTCATCCGGGCCGGTCGCGGTCAATTCGGGGTTCATATACCGCTGAATTTGCTGCAGGATTTCACAATCCATGATGAACTTCTCGGGGCTGGCGATCAGCCCGCCCTCCAACCAGCCAGCGGCGTGGTAGACAACATTCGTCCCCGACTGCACCGCTGCCCAAAGCGAGTTCGACGTCTCCCAAATCGACTGCCCATCCGGCACGTTCGCGGCACACACGCCCGAGGATCGCATCGGCAGGCCGTAATATCGCGCCATCTGGCCGGTCATTTGAGTCGAGCGTATGTATTCCGGTGTCCCGAACGCGGGCGCGCCGCTTTTCATATCCACATTCGAGGTGAACGTCCCGATCACGCACGGCGTACCCGGACGCACGTATTGGAACAGGGCAATCGCGCACAAGGCCTCGGCCAAGGACTGCGCCACCGCGCCCGCCATCGTCACGGGGGCCATGGCACCGGCCAGCGTGAACGGCGTTACCACCACCGCCTGCCCGCGCCGCGCCAAACGCAGACAGCCGTCGATCATTGGATGGTCATGCTTCAGCGGTGAGGTCGAGTTGATGTTGGTGTACATCCGCGGCGTTGCCTCGAATTCCTCATGGCTCAGGCCGCCTGCGATGCGCACCATCTCCATCACGTCTTCGACGCGTTCCTTGCCCAGCGAATAGGCGTGCATCACCTTGTCGGTCAGGGTCAGCTTGTCATAGAGCACGTCCAGATGCCGGATACTGGCATGGAGGTCCACCGGCTCGACCGGATAGCCGCCTGCGAAGTGGATGCAGTTGAAGTATTGCGTCAGTTTCAGCAGATTCCGACACATCTCACGATTGCCGGGTACTTTGGTACCGATCTCCATGTCCCAATAATTCGGCGGGGACGAGACATTACCGAACAGCAGGTTTTTACCGCCGATCTCGATCTTATGGGCCGGGTTTCGGGGCGTGATGGAGAATTGGCTGGGCGCTTTGGCCACCATCTCCATCACGAAATCGCGGCCCATACGGACGTTGTCGCCGTTTATGGTGCACCCGGCTTCGCGCAGGATTCCGATGGCCTCTTCATTGTAGAACTCGATGCCGATCTCTTCGAGGATGCGCATCGCACCATCATGGATCGCCTCGATCCCCGCCTGATCCAGCGGCTCGGTAGGACGGTCGATATTGACCGGCGGATTCCACGGCATCTGATCAATGACGGCGCTGCCCCGGCGCGCGGCGGCCCCGGCACGCCCGCCGCCACGACGTTTGCGAGTTGTGGTGTCGGCCATCCTCACCTCCTGCTTTTGCTGTCTTTCAAGCAAGCCCCGAAGCGGGGCAGCAGGCCGCTCTGTCTGCGACAGGTTGTGTCGGTTTTCTAACCTGACTCGCCGATTTTCAGTCCAGGAGGGTCAGTTTTTCGCCAACCACGCCGGAATATGCCCGATATCGGGAAGCACAACGTCGGCCATCGGGGCCAGTGCTTCGGCCTTGGCCATGCCGGTTAACACCCCGATCGTAGTCATCCCGGCGGCCCGCCCGGCCTGCAAGTCGTGCAAACTGTCGCCGACCATGGCGATTCGGGCCGGGTCGACGCCGATATGGGTTGCAAAGGCCAGCAACTGGCCCGGCCCGGGCTTGAAGCCGTGGCCGCTGTCATATCCGGCGATGAAATCGAAATGCTCTTTGATCCCCGCCGATTCCAGATGCTGCATAGCGGGGTGTTCACTGTCATTCGTCGCCACGCCCAGCCTGATCCCCGATTTCTTGAGCGCTTCCAGAAACGGCCCCAACGGAACAGCGGGTGCCTGCGGAGCGGCGGCGGCCTCGTGGTTCATCAGGTCGATCAGTTCAGCACGGTCTATCCCATTAAGATGCGGAAGCAGCGCCTCGGCGATTTCCTCAACCGTTCCGGCGATCACGACGCTGTCGGGCGAATAGTGCTCGCGCTCAAAGTCGAAACCGATGACCTGCCCCAACTCGGCTGCGCGCGCCCGGTCATTACCCGACAGGCGCAGCAGCATGGTGCGCCCGAACGTGCCCCAGGTGTCGGCAAAGTCAAACAGCGTACCGTCCTTGTCGAACAAAATCGCTTCGATGGGCATGAGAGGGCTCCTGCGGTAGTAATAGTCAGGTCCAGTGGACATCCGCGCCGCCCGACAGAACCGCCCGCGCCTGCGCAGGCTGGTCATAGGCGACCGCGTTGGCGTCACAAAACGCCATGACCCACGAATCGTCAAGCATCAGGAAATCCAGTACCGAGGCCATGAATTCCGGTTCAGCCGCCCGGTCGCGAAGCTCGTTTGCGGCCACCCCCGTCGAGCCCAGAAAAACAGGTAGAAGTTCCTCATTTGCCACCAGCCAGCCCAGCGCTTTCAGGGCCAGCGTTTGCGCGGAATCATCGGAGATGGACATTAATTTTTCCCGGACAGCAGGCTTGGAAAGGGTTTGTTAACCAGACTCATAAACACTTTGTTCACGCATGCAATCAATGGTGAGCAACTATGTCCGTGCAGGGAACCATCCTTGTCCTCGACGGGGTATCGACAAACCGCATCATGTTGAAAGTTCAGCTGACGGCGGCCTGGTATCACGTGGTTCAGGGCGAAAAACTGAAGGGTCTGCCAGCCCTACTTCGGCGTACACGGCCCGATCTGGTGCTGACGGCTCAGACCTTGCCCGATGGAACAGCGGCAGAGGTCAAGAAGATGATCGCGAATGAACCGGACCTTGCGGATGTGCCGGTCGTGGCAATCGCGGTTCAGAACGACAAGGGCGCAAGGCTGCGTGCATTGGCCGACGGGCTGGATGATGTGCTGGTTCATCCGTTCAAGGACACGTTGCTGCTGGCCCGCATCCGCAGCCTGTTGCGGGCCAGCGCGGACACGCAGGAACTTCACGTCAAGGACGGCCCGCAATCAATCGGTTTCGCCGAACCCGCCGCCGACCTGATCGCGCCGCCTACGCCCGCACATGTGGGCATCCTGACCAACACCGCGCGCACCGGGGCCGCATGGCTCAGGGCGCTGAGCGGTCAATTGGGCCATAACCTGACCTGGTCCTCTCAATCCGACTTAAGGGGCGTTTTGTCCGGCGCGGTGCCGGATGCGATCGTGGTCGAACTGGATTCAAATCCTTCCTGCCTGCGCACGCTGGCCGACCTCAAATCACGTGGTGCCACGCGGAACACGGTTCTGATCGGCGTGCTACGGGACAACAACGCCGCGCGTGCCGCCGAGGCTTTGGATCGCGGTGCAGATGCCGTCTGTCTGGGCGGCTTCTGTGAGCACGAGGTTCTGCTGAGGCTGGAAAACCAGATCGCCCGCAAGGCGCGGATGGATCGCATGCGGGCCTCACTGAAAAAGGGGATCGCGGATTCGTGGATCGACCCGCTCACCGGGCTGCACAACCGGCGCTATGCAATGCACGCGCTGGATCAGATCGCGCGCCAGTCTGCAAAGACTGGGCGCGGTTTTGCGGTCATGCTGGCCGATCTCGATCATTTCAAAGCTATCAATGACAGTTTCGGTCACGCGGGCGGAGATCAGGTGCTGAGCCAGGCTGCCCAGCGCATGCAGGACGTTCTTGGCAAAACAGGTTTCGTCGCCCGGATCGGAGGGGAAGAATTCGTAATCGTCGTCCCGAACATATCCCGCACCAAAGCCCTGAAACTGGCCGAGGCTGTTTGCGCGCGAATCTGCGAGCGGCCTTTCTGCTTGCCTGACGATCCGATCCCGGTTGCTGTCACGATCAGTATCGGCTTGAAAATGTCCCCTACTCCCTTCCTGTCGTCAGAAAGTGAACCGGTCCCGACCGAGCGTCTTTTGAAATGCGCCGACAAAGCGCTGTATGCCGCGAAAAAGGCCGGGCGCAATCAGGTCTGGATCAGGCAGAACGCCGCCTGATCCGGTCAGTCCTTTTTCTTGTGGCCGCGCGGGCCGCGATCCACCACGTCCTCCAGCCGATCCGCATAGGCTTGACGCTCCTGATCGCTCATCTCGGTCACGCGGGTCAGCCACTGGGTTTGCAACGCCGCCTGCAGATCTGCCATGGATTGCACCTGTTGCTGCAGCAGGATTTCCACGGCAGCCGGATCGAACGGCACCGCGCGCAGGGCCTGACTGAGTGCTTGAAAATCTTGCTTACGGTGTTTCGAGCCCTTTTTGTGCAGCCCCGACAATTCCCCACGCATCGCCTTGCGGTCCTCTTTGGGCAAAGCACGGTAAAGGGCCGAGGCAAACCCCGGCAGGGCCTTGGCACGATCACCATCCTTCAGCCGCAGCGCCGTTCCCGCCGCCATGCCGACGATCAAAAGGTTCAGGGCTAGGGAAACGACCAGTACAATCGGCATCCAACGCCGTTTCGGTTTGGGATCAGCGCTCATTCCGTGCTCTCCAGAAAGGTGGTGTCGAACCCGAGGTCAGCCACCAGATACGAGGTGTCCTGCGCGCTAACAAGGCTCGCGGGATCAGGCAGGAAACCGGGAGCCGAAAAGCCGATCCAGATACCCGCCGCACTGGCAGCAACCAGCCCGCCCATACCCTGCCAGCCTCCGATACTGTTCAGAATGCGGGTCCATCGCGGTTGGCGCGCGGGTCTGAGACGCCCCAACCGAACCGCTTCGGCATCGGTCTGGATACGCACGGCCAGATCGTCTGGCAGCGCCGGGCGATCCTGCCTGGCCTGGGCAAACAATTGATCCAGTTCCATATTGTCATCAGCCATCGTCATACCCCAGTTCATCTTTACGCCCGGCCAGTATGGCCGCCAAAGCCCGTTTTCCCCGCGCCGTCAGGCTTTCAACCGCTTCTACCGAAATGCCCATGATCCCGGCAATCTCGGGGTTGGGCAATTCCTCGATGTGGCGCAGGATCACCGCCTGCCGTTGCCGGTCAGGCAGTTGCGAAAGCGCCACCTGCAGCGCATCTTTGCGCGCCGTGTCCTGCATTTGCTCAACCACGCTGGCCGCACCATCCTCGGGCTCGGGCATGTCCGACAATCTGTCGGGTACCTTCTTGCGCTTGCGGTCGACGCACAGGTTCAATGTCACCCGATAGAGCCATGTGGACACTTTGGCCTGCCCGGAAACCCAATCGGGTGCCATCTGCCACAGCCGCATCATCGCGTCCTGCGTCACATCCTCGGCCTCGGCCCGGTTTCCCAGCATGCGCAGCGCGACCGAGTAGCTGCGCGGCCCCAGACGGTCGGTCAAAATCCGCGCGGCCTGCGCGTCGCCCTCGGCAAAGCGCCCCAGCAACACATCGTCGCTGAGGCCGTTCGCGGCGCAATCCGCACCCCGAACCTGTTGCAAGTGGGAGGTCAGATCCTCCATCCCGCATCAGTTGTTGTCAGAGCCCGCCTTGGCACGCTTTTTATGGTGCCGGCCCATCTTTTCCTTCGCATCGGCATATTCCTGCTCTGAGATGCCGCCACTGTTATCCGCATCCATCCGGTCAAACATCTTGTCAGCCCGGCGCGGTTTGGGCAACTCATCGTCGCTCAGAAATCCGTCGCTGTTGGCGTCGTGTTTCTCGAACATCTTGGTGACTTTGTCATTTGCCCTTTGCTGGGCTGCCGCCTGCATTTCCTCAACGCTCAGCTGACCATCGCCATCGGTGTCGGCCTGGGTGTAACGCTGGTTGCGATGCGCCAGCATCTCTTCCTGCGTCACCTGACCGTCATTGTTGGCGTCCAGTTCCTGAAACGACACAGGCTCACGGTCTTTCGGGCCTGCGGCCAGAACGGATGTGCCTGTAACTGCGACCGCCGAAAGAACAATGGCCGTGATGAATTTCGAGCTTTTCATATCGGTTTTTCCCTTGTTTACGCGACCTGATTGCCGCTGCTCATATCCATTCAAACGCGGCCGCGACGGGTTTCCGTCGCCAGTCGCTCATTTTTTTCGAAAAAGCCCGCGTCGACGCTCACGCGGATTTTCCTGCTTGGGGCGGTGCAAAGCGACGCACCCCCCTTTAATATTGACCGAAACAGGCGCAATATCCGCCAAAGATGAACGCACGAGTTATATTATGACGGATCAGACGATCGAAACCACCGACGGGACCGAGCGCCCGACTTGGCCCGCCCTGGTCAAAGGGTTTCGGTGCAAGTGTCCAAAATGCGGCGAAGGCAAGCTGTTGCACAGCTACCTGAAGGTCAACGATGCCTGCTCGAATTGCGGGCAAGAGCTATTTCATCACCGCGCCGATGATGGCCCGGCCTATCTGACGATTCTGCTGGTGGGGCATTTGCTGGCCCCGGCCCTGCACGTGTCATATGTGCACTGGCGCCCTGATCCTTGGACCATGGCCATCGGCTTTTCTATCGGCTGCGTAGCGCTGTCACTGTACCTGCTGCCGCGTCTGAAAGGGGTCGTTGTCGCCTATCAATGGGCCCGGCGCATGCACGGGTTCGAAAAGGCCTCGTGACCGCAGGCATGACCACCGACAAGACCGCAATCCGCGATGCAGCGACGGTGATCGTGCTGCGGGATCGCCTGACCGATCCGTCGATTCTTATGGGTCAGCGCGGTGCGAAAGCGGCCTTTATGCCAAACAAGTTCGTTTTCCCGGGCGGGGCGGTTGACCCCGAGGACGCTGACGTGCCGCTGGCGTCGCCGCTGCCCGCGCTTTGTCATGAACGGTTGGGGGAACAATCCACACCTGATCTGGAACAAGCCCTTGCCATCGCGGCTATACGCGAGCTTTGGGAAGAAACCGGCCTGATCCTGGGTCAGACCGGAGCCTGGCAAGGCGACGCCCCCGGCGATTGGGCCAGCTTCGCCGCGCTTGGGTTCTTGCCCTCAGCCGAGGCGTTGCAATTCGTTTTCCGGGCCATAACTCCGCCCGGTCGCCCTCGCCGCTTTGATGCGCGGTTCTTTCTGGTCGATGCCGGGGCGATTCAGGGCGATCTGGATGATTTCAGCCGCGCCTCGGACGAGCTGTCGCATCTGCAATGGGTCAAACTCGACCGGGCGCGAGACTTTGACCTACCCTTCATAACCGAGGTGGTTCTGGCCGAAATCGCAGCGCGCGTGACGACCCCGGAGCCCCCCGACTCAGTCCCCTTCTACAAGAACGAGGACGAGCAGAACCTGTTCTTGCGCCTCAGGGGCTATCCGATGCCACAGGTAGACTAAGGCGTTTTGCGTTTTATCTGGGCCAACCTATCGAAATGCGCGTTCGACCGAAGGGAGAGGCAGCGTATCTCGGTTCAAATCAAACGCAAAACGATCCTGAGTGGTCACCTCATCCGGCTGATCACCACGGTCACTTCGGGCTTTTTGCCGATCTCCGCTTTGGCGGTCTGGCGCACGATCCGGCGCATCGCCTCCTCCAGCTTGTCGTCGTCGCGCAGTATTTTGGGATCAGCGCGCATCAGGAACTGGTTCAGGTCTTCCTCCAGAACCTCAACCAGCGCGGCACGCGAGGTGCCCATCTCGGGCAGGCCCATCGTATCGCACCAGGGTTCGCCAAGCGGCTCATCCTCATCATCCAGAATGACCGTGACCGTAACATGGCCGTTCAGTGCCATACGGATACGGTCACGGACGATGCCATCCAGCGCGCCCACTTTGACGGAACCATCCAGATAGGTGCGGCCCGTCTCGACGTAATCCACAACCCGCGGCGCGTTGCCGGTCAGGTCCAGCATGGTGCCATTCACGGCCAGAATGCCGGTGCGGCCCCCGGCCTCGGCCAGTTTGGCATGTTCGCGAAGGTGGCGATGTTCCCCGTGCATCGGGATGACCATTTGCGGATCGACTAGCGCATGCACCTTTTCCAGATCGGGCCGGTTGGCGTGACCCGAGACGTGATACAGCCCCGAGCTGTCATCAACGACATCCACTCCCTTTTCACTGAGCTGGTTGATGATGAAGATCACACCGCGTTCATTGCCGGGAATGGTTTTCGAGGAAAACAGGAACAGATCACCCTCTTTCAACTCGATCCCGCGATACTTGCCGCGCGCCAGTTGCGCACTTGCGGCGCGGCGTTCGCCCTGGCTGCCGGTGACGATCAGCATCAGGTTCTGGCGCGGCAACTCCACTGCCTCTTCGGCACTGATCACCTTGGGAAAGTCCGACAGGATGCCCGTTTCCGTCGCTGCCTCGATCATCCGGCGCATTGCACGGCCCAGCAGAACGACGGACCGCCCGGCCCGCTGACCCGCCTCAGCCAATGTTTTCACTCGCGCCACGTTTGAGGCGAATGTAGTTGCCACCACCAACCCCTCGGCGCTTTCGACGAATTTGGTAATCTCGGGGTCGACCTCGGATTCCGAACGTCCTTCATGCGGCGAGAACACGTTCGTGCTGTCACAGACCAGCGCTTTGACGCCACTCTTGGCGACCTCTGTCCACAGATCAGGGTCAAACGGCTCACCCACTACGGGGTTGGCGTCGAGCTTGAAGTCGCCCGAATGCACGATCCGCCCTGCGGGAGTGTCGATAACCAGCGCCGCGCTTTCAGGAATCGAATGCGAAACCGGCAAGAACCCGACCGTGAAAGGCCCGACCGAGACCTGCTCGGGCCAGGCCGAAACCGTCTGAACAGCATCCTCGGGGTGGCCATGCTCTTCCATCTTCCGACGAGCAATATTGGCGGTGAAGGCGCGGGCGTAAACCGGCGCACCAAGTGCGTCATAGCAATGTGCCACGGCCCCCACGTGATCTTCGTGGGCGTGGGTGACGAAAACAGCCTCAAGCCGGTCGGCACGTTCCTGCAGCCACGAGATATCGGCATGGATCAGGTCCACCCCCGGCGTGGTGTCCATGTCGGGGAATGTCACGCCCAGATCCACAAGGATCAGCCGTTCCTGCCCCGGCTTTCCATAGCCGTAGACATAGGCGTTCATGCCAATTTCGCCTGCTCCGCCCAGCGGCAGGTAGATCAGTCTTTCACTGCTCATGTTGAGCCATTTTCCTTGTTGTAACGATGGATCACGGTCAGACCGTGCATCGTCAAATCATCTTCGATAACGTCGAACCCCACGTCCGCCTGATCGAACAGTGGGGCCAGCCCGCCGGTTCCAACGACTTTCATCGGCATTCCGAATTCGGCCTTGATGCGGGCAATCAGCCCTTCGATCAGACCAGAATACCCCCAATACACGCCGGATTGGATACAGCCAACCGTATTTGTTCCGATCACCTTTTCGGGCCGGGTGATGTCGATATGCGGCAAGGCAGCCGCGCCCTGATGCAGCGCCTCAAGGCTGAGGTTCACACCCGGCGCGATGATCCCACCGATATAGGCCCCATCGGCAGCTACAACGTCAAAGTTGGTTGCGGTTCCAAAATCCACCACAACCACATTGCCGCCGTGGCGGTCAAAAGCGGCCACCGCATTGGCCAGACGATCCGGCCCGGGCACCGTGCCGTCATCGACGCGGGGCGGAACAGGCAGCAGACAATCAGGCTTGCCCACGACCAGCGGCCTGCAGCCAAAGAAGCGATCCGAAAAAATGCGCAGATTGAAGACAACCCTTGGGACGGTCGAGGCGATGATTACATCCTTGATGTCCGCCTCAATCCCGTAGTGCTTCACCAGCGTCGAATACCAGGTGAAATAGGCATCCGCCGTGCGCGCGTGGTGGGTCGAGGTGCGCAGGGTGCACAGAAATGTCTCACCGTCCCAGATCGAGAACACGGTATTTGTATTGCCGCAATCGATGGCCAGAAGCATCTGGGACCCCTTCAGAAAAACACATCCGCCGCAGGTATGCTGACACGGCCTTTTGCGGTGTTTAGGACAAGGTTGCCCCCTGCGTCCACCGTTTCGAAAGTGCCGACGGTTTCTGACGCTGCGGTCCGGGCGGTGATCACCTCGCCCAACCGGGCGGCGCGGGACAGCCAAGCGGTTCGGATCGGCTCGAACCCATAGGTGGTGAATTGCGTCTCATAACCGGCATAGGCGGCGGCGAGTTCGGTCAAAAAATCCTCGGACGTTGCGTGGGCACCGGTCTCGGACAGCAGCGACACAGGACGGACCGCGCCGGGTTCGACCATGTCGGCCGGGGGTGCTTCGGACAGGTTCACGCCAATGCCGATGGACAGATGTGCCACGCCGCGCCCCTGCCCGGTGCTTTCCAGCAGGATACCGGCCAGCTTGCCGCCATTCAGCAACACGTCATTGGGCCATTTCAGCGATAGGCCCGCCGCACGCCCGGTCACGGCGACGCAGGCATCGAACAGCGCCAAAGCGGCTACGAAACTGCGCAGCGCGGCTTGTTCTGGTTTGCCCTGCGGGCGCATCAGCAGAGTCGCTGCCAGGTTGCCTTTGGGGTTCTCCCACGCCCGCCCGCGCCGCCCGCGCGCGGCGGTCTGGTGATGCGCCATGATCCAGACCGGGCCTTGGGCCGTGGACGCAAGGCGCGCGGCCTCGTTCAGGGTGCTGTCGACCTCTTGCAACACATGCAGGCCGTAGCCTGGGGGCCAATCGCTCATGTCAAAAAGGCCCGGTCCAAAGACCGAGCCCCCTGCGCTGGACGTTTCAGGACATCAGTTGACAAGTGTTGCCGCCGCTGCTGCAGCGGCACCTTCGACGCCGAACTGATAGAATATCCCGATCAGCATAAGCGCGGCCGATCCCATCAGGGCGACCCACAGAACCGGGGTCGAGTGGGTTTCGATCGGGTCCTCGTTTTCCTCGCCGAAATACATGTAGAACACGATCCGCAGATAGTAGAAGGCACCGATCACCGAGGCGATGGCCGAGACGATCACCAACCCGGTCAGGCCCGCGCTGACACCCGCCTGCCAGACGCCGAACTTGGCAAAGAAGCCCAGCATCGGCGGCACGCCCGCAAGGCTGAACATCAGGATCAGAACCGCCAGTGCCTTGCCCGGATCGCGTTTGGAATACTGCCGCAGCGCATCGATATCGGTGACGGGCTTGCCGTCACGCTCCATCATCAGGATGAAGGCGAACGTGCCGATGTTCATGGTCACATAGATCGCCAGGTACATCAGCATCGCCTTGACGCCCATCTCGGTCCCTGCAGCCAACCCGATCAGCGCGTAGCCCATATGGGCAATCGACGAGAACGCCATCAGGCGTTTGATGTCGCGCTGGCCAATAGCGGCCACAGCCCCCAGCAACATCGACAGAACCGAGAGCAGAACGATCACCTGCTGCCAGTCCTTGATGATACCACCAAACGCGTCATGCATCAGGCGCGCAAACAAGGCCATCGCGGCGACTTTCGGCGCGGTGGCGAAAAAGGCGGTGATCGGGGTGGGCGAGCCCTCGTACACATCTGGCGTCCACATGTGGAACGGTACGGCGGACACTTTGAAGGCCAGACCCGAGATCAGGAAGATCAGGCCGAACAGCAGGCCCAAAGATACGTCTCCGTGATGCACCGTCGCGATGATGCCCGAGAACTGCGTGGTGCCGGTAAAGCCATAGACCAGCGAGGCCCCATACAGCAGCAGACCCGAGCTAAGCGCGCCCAGCACGAAGTATTTCAGACCGGCCTCGGTCGATTTCGCGCTGTCGCGGCGCAGCGCGGCCACGACATAGAGCGACAGGGATTGCAGCTCTAGCCCCATGTAAAGTGACATCAGATCGCCTGCGCTGACCATCATCATCATGCCCACGGCGGCCAGTGCCACCAGCAGCGGGTATTCGAACCGCAGCAGATCGCGACGCGCCATATAGTCCTGACTCATCACCAGAACCGCTGCCGCCGACAGCAGGACAGCCACCTTGGCAAAACGCGAGAACCCGTCATCGACGAACATGCCGTTGAAAGCCACGTTTGTCCCGCCGCCATTGGTGGCGATCCAGAACGACAGCAGCGCCATCAGCCCCGCCGTGGTCCAGACCAGAACCGGCGCAAGCGCGTCCTTGGTGGTGTAGACAGCCCCGATCAGAGCGGCCATCGCATATACGGCCAGAACGATTTCCGGCAGGATTATTGTGAGATCAGCCTGGATCATGCCTCCAAAGCTCCCTTAATGCGAGGCGGCCGTCTGGGTCGCAGCCTCAGCCGCGGCCAGAGCCGTGTCATAGTTCGAAATCAGCGCAGCGGTCGAGTTGCCGATCACATCGGTCACGAGCGACGGGTAGACCCCCAGAAGGATGGTCATGATGATCAGCGGGGCAAAGATCAGCCGCTCGCGCAAGCTCATGTCCGTCATCGCCTTGAGGCTTTCCTTGATCAGGTCGCCAAACACAACCCGGCGGTAGAGCCACAGCGCATAACCGGCCGAGAAAATCACACCGGTTGCTGCTACCGCCGTTACCCAGGTGTTGACCTGAAAGGCCCCCATCAGGGTCAGGAATTCACCGATGAACCCGGATGTGCCCGGCAGGCCCACATTCGCCATAGTGAACAGCATGAAGACCAATGCATAGGCAGGCATGCGGATCACCAAGCCCCCGTAGGCCTCGATATCACGGGTGTGCATACGGTCGTAGATCACGCCAACGCAAAGGAAGAGCGCGGCCGAGATGAACCCATGGCTAAGCATCTGGAAGATCGCGCCATCAATGCCCTGCTGGTTCGCCGCGAAAATCCCCATGGTCACAAAGCCCATATGCGCGACCGAGGAATAGGCGATCAGCTTCTTCATATCCTCCTGCACCAGCGCCACAAGCGAGGTGTAAACAACCGCGATGGCTGACATCCACAGCACCAGATCGGTCATCACTGCTGAGCCCACCGGGAACATCGGCAGGCTGAACCGCAGGAAGCCGTAGCCACCCATCTTCAGCAGGATCGCCGCCAGAACAACCGAGCCCGCGGTCGGTGCCTGTACGTGTGCATCCGGCAACCATGTGTGCACCGGCCACATCGGCATCTTCACAGCGAACGAGGCGAAGAAGGCCAGGAACATCAGCGTCTGCATACCGCCGACGATATAGATGCCCAGCACGCTGAACCCTTCGGACGAGAACTGATGGCTCATCAGCGCTTCGATATCCGTGGTGCCCGCGTCGGCATACATCGCGACCATCGCCACTAGCATCAGCACCGAGCCGAGGAAGGTATAAAGGAAGAACTTGAAGCTGGCGTAGATCCGGTTCGCTCCGCCCCAAATGCCGATGATCAGGAACATCGGGATCAGGCCCGCCTCAAAGAACAGGTAGAACAGCACCAGATCCAGCGCCATGAATACGCCCAGCATCAGCGTTTCCAGCAGCAGGAACGCGACCATGTATTCCTTGACGCGCTCCGTCACCTGCCAGCTGGCCAGAATGGTCAGCGGCATGATGAATGTGGTGAGTAGCACGAACAGAACGCTGATGCCGTCCACGCCCATCTTGTATTTTAGACCCAGCAGCCACTCACCTTCTTCCACCATCTGAAAGCCGGTGTTCGAGGGGTCAAAGCCGGTGTAGATGCCAATCGAGACCAGGAAAGTTACAGTCGTTGCCAGTAGGGCAATCCATTTGGCATTGCGCTGTGCGGCGGCATCGTCGCCGTGCAGAAACAGAGCCAGAATGCCTGCGGCAATGGCGGGGATGAAGGTGACAATAGATAGGATATTGTCCATTAGTGTGCGCCTCCGCCGATAGACATCCAGGTGACAAGGGCGGCGATGCCCAAGACCATCCAGAAGGCGTAAGTAAAGATGTAACCGGTCTGCGCCTTCCCTGCGAGGCGGGTGAAGAAGGGCACCACGCCCATCGCAACACCGTTCAGGAAGCCGTCGATCGTATTGCCGTCACCGCGTTTCCACAGGAAGCGGCCGACAGCCAGGGTGGGTTTGACAAAGATCGCGTCGTAGATTTCGTCAAAGTACCACTTGTTCTTGAGGAACAGGTACAGCGGGCGCTGGTTCTCAGCCAGGCGCGCCGGAAGCGACGTGTTCACGATGTAGAACCAATAGGCCACCACAAAGCCCAGCAGCATGGCGACAAAGGGCGAGACTTTGACCCAGACCGGAGCCGCATGGGCATCGTCCAGAACATGGTTTTCGGGGCCCATGTAAATCGCGCCCTCACCCGGCTCACCAGCAAAGACATAGTGATGCTCGCCATGGGCATCTTTCTCAGCATGGCCGTCATCCGCATGGGCGTCACCGTGGTCATCGTCAGCATGGGCATCATGCGCCGTATCCGCCGCGTGATCTCCGCCCTCGGCATGTTCCGAGGCCTCGGCGACCGGAATGCCGTAGAACTTGCCGACCTTGTCCGCGTGACCAAAGAAGTTGCCGTACCAGATCATCCCGGCAAAAACCGCACCCAGCGACAGAACGCCCAGTGGGACCAGCATGGTCATCGGGCTTTCATGCGCGTGCTCATGCGTATGTTTGTCGCCGCGCGGCTCGCCATAGAAGGTCAGGAAGATCAGCCGCCAGCTATAGAACGAGGTGAACATCGCAGCGATCACCAGCATCCAGAAGGCATAGCCGGTGCCCCCGGCAAAAGCGCTCTCGATGATGGCGTCTTTCGACAGGAACCCGGCGAACCCGATATGGGTCAGCGGAATGCCGACGCCGGTGATGGCCAGCGTGCCGATCATCATGGCCCAGAAGGTATAGGGGATTTTCTTACGTAGACCGCCATATTCGGTCATCTCTTGCTCGTGATGCATCGCGTGGATCACCGAACCGGCCCCGAGGAACAGCAGCGCCTTGAAGAATGCGTGCGTCAGCAGGTGGAACATCGCCGCCGAGTACATCCCGACGCCAGCGGCCACGAACATATACCCCAGCTGAGAACAAGTCGAATACGCAATGACGCGCTTGATGTCGGTCTGCACCAGCCCCACGGTCGCCGCAAAAAACGCGGTCGAGGCCCCTAGGAAGGTGATGAACCCGGTCGCACCCGGCGCGAACTCCATCAGCGGCGACATGCGGCAGACGAGGAACACACCTGCGGTCACCATTGTCGCGGCGTGGATCAGCGCCGATACGGGCGTCGGGCCCTCCATCGCGTCCGGCAACCAGGTGTGCAGGATCAACTGCGCCGATTTCCCCATCGCGCCGATGAACAGCAGGACGCAGATCACCTCGACCGCCATCCACTCGCCCCACAGGAAATGCAACTGCGTTTCCGAAAGTGTCGAGGCCGAGGCGAAGATGTCCGAGAAATTGATGCTGTCCGTCAGGAAGAACAGCGCGAAAATCCCCAGTGCGAAGCCAAAGTCGCCGACACGGTTGACGATGAACGCTTTCATCGCCGCCGCATTGGCGGAGGGCTTGCGATAGTAGAACCCGATCAGCAGGTAGGACGCGACACCCACGCCCTCCCAACCGAAGAACATTTGCACCAGATTGTCTGCCGTCACCAGCATCAGCATGGCGAAAGTGAAGAAGGACAGATAGGCAAAGAAACGCGGCTTATAGCTCTCGCCCTTGCGCCATTGCGGGTCGTGATCCATGTAGCCGAAGGAATAAAGGTGCACGAGCGCCGAGACGGTCGTCACCACGATCAGCATGATCGCGGTCAGCCGGTCCAGACGGACGGCCCAACTTGTCGACAGCGAACCGCTCTCGATCCAGCGCATGATCTCAACTTGCTGGGTTACACCGTCAAAGGTGAAGAACACGATCCACGACAGCAAACAGGCCAGAAACAGCAAGCCCGTGGCGGTCCACATAGCTGCCTTCTCGCCGATGAAGCGCCAGCCAAAACCGCAGATCAGCGCGCCCACCAGCGGGGCAAAGAGGATGGTGGTTTCCATAGTTCTCTTAGCCCTTCATCATATTGACGTCTTCAACCGCGATGGTGCCACGGTTGCGGAAGAAGCAGACCAGAATGGCCAGACCAATCGCCGCCTCGGCCGCCGCAACGGTCAGAACGAACAGCGTAAACACCTGACCGACCAGATCGCCGAGGAAACTGGAAAACGCCACGAGGTTGATATTCACTGCCAGCAGCATCAGTTCGATGCTCATCAGCAGGATGATGACGTTCTTGCGGTTCAGGAAGAGACCGAAGATGCCGATGACGAACAGCGTCGCCGCGACCGTAAGATAGTGTTCAAGTCCGATCATAGCTTTGCCTTACCTGATCCGCGTGGGAAGAATTTTCTGCGAAAATTCTCAGCGTGATTTTTCGACGAAAAATCTTGGTCATCACAACCCCTGCCCCGGTTTCACGTCCTTCAATTCCATCGCCTTGGCCGGGTCGCGCATCATCTGGCCGACGATGTCCTGACGCTTGATGTCTCGACGGTGGCGCAGGGTCAGCACGATGGCACCGATCATGGCCACCAGCAGGATCAGGCCCGCGAGTTGGAACAGAAGGAAGTATTGATCGTAAAGGATGACGCCCAGAGCCTCGGTATTGTGGCGGTCCGCAGGAACCGGCTGCGCCAGATTGGCCGCAGCACCCTGCGCGCTGTCCCATGCTCCGAACGCCATGACGAACTGCATCAGGATGACCAGACCGATCAGCAGGGCCAGCGGCATATAACGCGCCATCTCGGCCTTCAGCTCGGCAAAGTCCACGTCCAGCATCATCACCACGAACAGGAACAGAACCGCGACCGCGCCGACATAGACGATGATCAGCAGCATCGCCACGAACTCGGCACCCAACAGCACGAACAGCCCCGCCGAGGACAGGAAGGACAGGATCAACCACAGCACCGAATGCACCGGCTGGCGGCTGATCACCGTGAACAGCCCGCCGGTGATAGCGCTGATCGCAAACAGGTAGAAGGCAAAGACGGTCATTGATCCTCATCCTCGTTGTCGCCCAAGACCTCTTGCGCCAGATCCAGCGCGCGGGTCATGGCCGGGATGCCGGCAAAGACCGACATCTGACCGATCGTTTCCACGATCTCTTGTTTTCTTGCCCCGGCTTCCAGAGCATGACGTACCGTCTGACGCACGGCGGTATCGGCCTGCGCGCCCTGACAGGTCAGCCCGGCCAGCGTCAGCAAAAGGCGGGTCTTGGCGTCCAGCCCGTCCTTGTTGACGGTGTTGCCGAACATCATCTCCATGACTTCTTTGGGCATGGTTGGCCACAGCGCCTCGAACCCTTTGGGCGAGAAATTCTCCATCGCCGGGTTCATCGCCTTAGCCATGTCCTGAGCCTGTTTCATCATCAGCTCAAACGGATTTGTCGGCGTGTCAGTCATCTGTACGGCGCGTCCATTTCCAGATTGCGGGCGATCTCGGCTTCCCAGCGTTCGCCGTTGTCCAGCAGTTTTTCCTTGTCGTAAAACAGCTCTTCGCGGGTTTCCGTGGCGAATTCGAAGTTCGGGCCTTCGACAATGGCATCGACCGGGCAGGCCTCTTGGCAGAAGCCGCAGTAGATGCATTTGGTCATGTCGATGTCATAGCGCGTGGTGCGGCGACTGCCGTCTTCGCGCGGTTCGGCGTCGATTGTGATGGCCTGCGCCGGGCAGATCGCCTCGCACAGTTTGCAGGCGATGCAGCGTTCCTCGCCATTCGGGTAACGACGTAGAGCGTGCTCACCCCGGAACCGCGGGGACAGAGGGCCCTTTTCATGCGGGTAGTTGATGGTGGCCTTGGGGGCGAAGAAATACTTCATCCCCAGTTTGAAGCCGACCCAGAAATCCTGCAGAAGAAAGTATTTGGCAGCGCGGGTATAGTCGATTTGAGTCATGATCAGCCTCCTACGCTCCACCGGGCGAAAATGCCCCAGAACCATTCGAATTTCGCCGCAAAGGCCACGAAGACCACCCAGGCCAGCGAGAAGGGCAGGAACACTTTCCAACCCAGACGCATCAGCTGGTCATAGCGGTAGCGGGGCGTGATGGCCTTGACCATCGAGAAGATGAAGAAGAAAAACGCCATCTTGGCGACCATCCACAACACGCCGTCCGGAAGACCCGGGATCGGGGACAGCCAGCCACCGAAGAACAGCAGCGAAATCAGGGCGCACATCAGGAAGATGGCGATGTATTCGCCGGCCATGAACAGCAGGAACATGGTGGCGGAATATTCCACCTGATACCCGGCCACCAGTTCCGATTCCGCCTCGGGCAAATCAAATGGCGGGCGGTTGGTTTCGGCCAGGGCCGAGATGAAAAACAGGAAGACCATCGGGAAATGGGGCAACCAATACCAGCCGAAGAACCCGAACGAGCTGTCCTGCGCCCGCACGATGTCGCCAAAATTCATCGAACCGGTCGAGATAATCACGCCGATGATGATCAGACCGATTGAAACCTCGTAGGAAATCATCTGCGCTGCAGAACGCAGAGACCCCAGGAACGGATATTTCGAATTCGAGGCCCAGCCGCCCATGATGACGCCATAAACCTCAAGCGAGGAGACGGCGAAAACGTACAGCACGGCCACGTTCAGGTCGGATAGAACCCAGCCATCGTTGAACGGGATCACCGCCCAGGCGATGAGCGATAGAACAAAGCTGGTCATCGGGGCCAGAATGAACACCGAGCGGTCTGCACCAGCCGGGATCACGACCTCTTTGACCACGTATTTCAATGCGTCGGCGACCGATTGCAGAATGCCGTAGACGCCCACAACGTTGGGGCCGCGGCGCATCTGGACGGCGGCCCAGATCTTGCGGTCGCCGTAGACAAGGAACAACAGCGAGACCATCACAAACGCAACCACTGCAAGCACTTGCGCCAGGATGATGATGGCGATGCCACCTGGGGTGTTAAAGAATTCAGCCATTGGTCCTCACACCGTGGGTCGTCTTGAATATGTCAGCGGGGCGGATCATTCTGCGGCGATCCTGTCTGCGTTCAGCGCTTTGGCCTGCGCCGACAGCTCGGCCATCAGTTGCGAGGCGCGGGCAATCGGGTTGGTCAGGTAGAAATCCTTGACCGCAGTACGGAAGGTGGCCTCGCCCAGCGCCCCGGCCTCAAGCGGCTGAACCTCATTCTCTATCACCTCGTCGACGCGGGCCAGATGCGGCACCGCCTCGATCAGCGCAGTGCGCAGTTGCGCCAGCGAGTCGAAGGGCAGCGTCGCGCCCAGTTCCGCCGACAAAGCGCGCAGGATGGCCCAGTTTTCCTTGGCCTCACCCGGAGCGAACCCGGCGCGCATAGCCAATTGCGGGCGGCCTTCGGTGTTCACGAACAAGCCGTTTTCTTCGGTATAGGCCGCGCCCGGCAGGATCACATCGGCGCGGTGCGCGCCTCGATCACCGTGGCTGCCCTGATAGATCACGAACGCGCCTTCGCCGATTTCGACCTCATCGGCGCCGAGGTTATAGATCACATCCGCCGCTGAAACCGCATCCATGCCGCCTTCGTTGGTCGCATCCACATCCATCGCACCGACGCGCGACGCAGCGGTGTGCAGAAAGATCAGACCGCTTTCGGTATTCGCGGCAACGGCTTGAGCGGCAGCCAGAACAGCGGCCCCGTCGGCCTCTTGCAGCGCACCCTGCCCCACGATGACCAGCGAGCGTTTGCCCTTGATCTCGTCATCGCCGCCCATGTCGACGACCTGTTTCAGCGCCGCGCGATCATCGCCCACGTGGTGGTAGGTGTAAGTCAGATCGACCGCAGGCCCGACCAGAGCGACCTCAGCCCCATGTATCCAAGCCTTGCGGATACGCGCGTTAAGAACCGGCGCTTCGTCGCGCGGGTTGGTGCCGATCAGCACGATCCGCTCGGCGGTGTCGATGTCTTCGATGGCAGCGGTCCCGGCATAAGCCGCCCGGTTGCCAGCGGGCAGCTTGGCCCCATCGGTGCGGCATTCGACGACGCCGCCCTGCCCTTCGATCATCTGCTTCAACGCAAAGGCTGCTTCGACCGGAACCAGATCGCCGACGATCCCAGCGGGCTTCTCCGCTCCTTTCAGCGCCTCAGCGGCTTTGCCCAACGCCTCGGGCCAGGTGGCGGGGCGCAGCTTGCCATTCTCGCGCACGTAAGGTCGGTCCAGTCGCTGACGGCGCAGACCGTCCCAGACAAAACGCGTCTTGTCGCTGATCCATTCCTCGTTCACGCCATCATGGTTGCGCGGCAGGAACCGCATCACTTCGCGCCCCTTGGTATCCACGCGGATGTTCGAGCCCAAGGCGTCCATCACGTCGATGCTCTCGGTCTTGGTCAACTCCCAAGGCCGCGCGGTAAAGGCGTAAGGTTTCGACGTCAGCGCCCCAACCGGGCACAGGTCAATGATGTTGCCCTGCAGGTTCGAATCCAGCGTCTGGTTCAGATACGAGGTGATCTCGGCATCCTCGCCCCGCCCGGTCTGACCCATCTGAGTGATCCCGGCGACCTCGGTGGTGAAGCGCACGCAGCGGGTGCAGCTGATGCAACGGGTCATCGCGGTGCCGACCAGCGGCCCCAGATCCAGATCGTCCACCGCACGCTTGGCTTCCTTGAACCGCGTCCCCGACAAACCATAGGCCATCGCCTGATCCTGCAGGTCGCATTCGCCGCCCTGATCGCAGATCGGGCAATCCAGCGGGTGGTTGATCAGCAAGAACTCCATCACGCCTTCGCGGGCCTTCTTGACCATGGGCGAGTTCGTCTTGACCACCGGCGCCTGCCCCTCGGGGCCCGGGCGCAGATCGCGCACCTGCATGGCGCAGGAGGCGGCGGGTTTGGGCGGGCCGCCCACAACCTCGACCAGACACATCCGGCAGTTCCCGGCAATCGACAGGCGTTCGTGATAGCAGAAACGCGGCACCTCGACCCCGGCCTGCTCGCACGCCTGGATCAGGGTCATCGCACCATCGACTTCGATTTCCTGCCCGTCGATATTGATCTTGCGGAGGTCAGACATCGCCTAGTTCGCCCTCAAATACACGCCGATGGCGCTGTTTCTTTCGATTTCCTTCCGCCCCAGCGTGCAGAAGGTTTCCGGGTTGTCGTAGGACGCACCGTTTTGCGCCAGATACGCCTCGCCCTTGGCGCGCATCCGGTCCTTTTCGGCGTCGGATTCCACGTAGTTTCGGATTTCGGTGTCCGAATACCCCAGATTGTTCGCTTTGGACCGCAAGCCCCACATCACGCTAATCGCCTTCAACCGACGCCCGCTGATCGACGGGCAAACCTCGGAAATCTCATTTGCGATGGCGATGTAGTAGAGTTCGTTGTCAATCTCTTTGACATCCCTCAAAGGAGGTTTGGCCTGCGCGGCGGCGGGCAAGGTCATCAACGCGGCCAGGGCGAGCGTTTTTGCAACAGACATGATCGTTCCTTTCGTTTTGGATGTCCCAAAACAAAGGCCAGCCGGTGTGCTATGCGATAGCAACCGCCCGAAAACGTCATGATATGCAACTGCGCGGCTCATGGTCGTTGACAGGTTCCCGCAAATGTCAGCTTGTTATCGCTGATCTGAAGGTTCTGAGGCTCAGTATCCGGCCCGACTTTCCACGCGATGCGGGACGACCCAAAATTCTGGATGCAGAACTTGGTCCCCTCGTACCGGCCCGCCTCGCGCGCGCCGTCCAGTGAGGCGGAGACGCCATTGACGACCACGGTAAAATCGGTCGGTGCCTTTTTCTTGTCCACAACCTTGGCCTTGGCCCGGAAGGACTTGCCGTCAAACAAAATCCGGTCCTCGGACGGTTTGATCAGACCACAGGCAGTTACAAGCACCAAAGCGAGAGCCGCGGCCACAGGCTTTCCGGCGCGCAAGAGGTATGTTCCGTTTCGCATCATCAAAACGCCGCCACCAACGCAATAAGTCCCATCACAAACATGCAGGCCCAGGCCACCACATACAGGACCGAACGCAATCCGCTATTCGGCTTTCCGATCCCGCGGATGTGAACCACCAGCATCGCCAACCGCGCCAGCAGCGCGACCGAGGCCAGCAGGTTCACCCAGAACGGGCTTGCCCCCATCACAATCGCCGCCATCACCACCGCCAGATAAGCAGGCAGCGTTTCGGTTCCGTTCAGGTAGGCGCGGTTCAGGCGATAGGCCCGATCTGCATAATCTTGTTCCGGCGTCGCCCCCGGAGCCAACCCTTTGCCCTGCTTCGCCAGCGCCGAAAACGGGGCCAAGAGCAGGATAATCAGGGTGAAAATCACGACCGAAGCGATTGCGTGGGAATATGCTGCCAGTGTGTCCATCGCCCTTACTCCGCCGCCATCGCGCCTGTGCGGCCCGATTTCTGCGCCTTGATCCGGTCTTCGATCTCTTCGCGGAAGTTGCGGATCAGGCCCTGAATCGGCCAGGCCGCCGCATCGCCAAGCGCGCAGATCGTGTGGCCTTCGACTTGTTTGGTGACGTCAAACAACATGTCGATCTCTTCCAACTCGGCCTCGCCCCGCACCAAACGGTCCATTACCCGCATCATCCAGCCGGTACCTTCCCGGCAAGGCGTGCACTGGCCGCAGCTTTCGTGCTTGTAGAACTTGGACAGGCGCCAGATCGCCTTGATGATGTCAGTAGACTTGTCCATCACGATCACCGCAGCCGTTCCAAGGCCCGAGCCCAGATCATTGCGCAGGTGGTCAAAATCCATGATCGCATCGCGCATATTCTCGCCGCGCACGCACGGCACCGAGGACCCGCCAGGGATCACAGCCAGCAGATTGTCCCAGCCGCCGCGAATACCGCCGCAATGGGTCTCGATTAGCTGCTCGAAGGGGATCGACATCGCCTCTTCGACCACACAGGGGTTGTTCACATGGCCCGAGATCGCGAACAGCTTGGTACCCGCGTTGTTCTGGCGGCCAAAGCCCGCGAACCAATCCGCGCCCCGGCGCAGGATGGTCGGCACAACTGCGATGGATTCCACGTTGTTCACCGTGGTCGGGCAGCCATAAAGCCCCGCCCCCGCCGGGAACGGAGGTTTCATCCGCGGCATGCCCTTCTTGCCTTCAAGGCTTTCCAGCAGTGCCGTTTCTTCACCGCAAATATAAGCCCCGGCCCCGTGATGCAGGAACAGATCGAAATCCCAGCCCGAACCAGCGGCGTTCTTGCCCAGCAGACCGGCGTCATAAGCCTCATCAATTGCAGCCTGCAGCGCCTCGCGTTCGCGGATGTACTCGCCGCGCAGGTAGATGTAGCAGGTATGCGCATTCATCGCGAAAGAGGCGATCAGGCAACCCTCGATCAGCGTATGCGGATCGTGGCGCATGATCTCGCGGTCTTTACAGGTGCCGGGCTCGGATTCGTCCGCGTTCACAACCAGATAGGCCGGGCGACCATCGCTTTCCTTTGGCATGAACGACCATTTCAGACCGGTCGGGAAGCCCGCGCCGCCGCGACCGCGCAGACCGGAGTCTTTCATCGTCTGGATGATCCAGTCGCGCCCTTTCTCGATCAGGCCAGCAGTGCCATCCCAATGCCCGCGGGCCTGCGCACCGCGCAGAGTACGCTCATGCATCCCGTAGATGTTGGTAAAGATCCGGTCCTGATCCTTCAGCATCGCGTGTTACCTTCAGCTATCCTGACGCATGCGCCAGAGTTGAAAAATGTTGACGCCCGCATAAATGAATCCTGCCAGAGCGGCAAAATCAAAAAGCAGTGCGTACCGGCCCGGCAGCCCTAGCTGCGGGCCGATAAAGGACATGGCAAGCCAAAGCAGCATCGTCACGGCGATGACGATGCCGATATGACGGCCCTTGCGGGCTATGGCCAGTTGCTTGTCCTTGTCCATCTCATCCCGATGCCCCCGTTGGGCACCTTTCATTTAGTCTTTGTCCGCTTGTTCATCATACGTGCCTTCTTCCTTGGCACGTTTGGCAAACTCTGTCTCATCACCCACTGCAAGTCTGGCGGCCTGTTCGATCCAGCCATCGCGTTCGATCCGGCCTTTGAACTTCAGCCGAGCATCAACCCAAGCCACATGCGCAGGCGTCCACGAGGCGATCTGATCATAGTGGAAAAAGCCCAGACCGTTCAGGGTCTCTTCCAGTTTCGGCCCCACCCCTTTCAGCAACTTAAGGTCGTCCGGCAAGCCACCGCGTGCCTCGGGCAACGTCTTGGGCTTGTCTTCCTTTACCTCTTCAGGTTCCGGCTTGGCCTTCGCTTCCTCTGCCTGCTTCACGGCAGGTTTCGCAGGCGCAGGCGCCTTGGGCGGTTTCGGAGCCGCCTTGGTCGCCGCCGCCTTGCCATCCTTACCCAGCCATGGGGTCAGGATCGGCACCTCAGTCCCGTCGATGCGCTTGACCGTATCGCCCAGATCGGTCGCCAGTTGGACGCTGGCATTATACTGAGGTTTCCCAGCCTCATACTCCGTCAGGCTGCTGAGCCCTTTCAGCGGTTCCGCCGCATAGCGCCCGTTCTGCGGTCCCGGTGTCGGCACATTGCCCGCCACCAGATCATCAATGATCTTGCCAAAGCTCTCGGCCGTCAGATCCTCGTAGTAGTCCTTGCCGATCTGCGCCATCGGCGCGTTAGTGCAAGAGCCGAGGCATTCCACCTCTTCCCAGCTCAGCTTGCCATCGGCGGACAGTTCATGCGGCTTGGCCGCGATCTTGTCCTTGCAAACCGCAATCAGATCCTCGGCCCCGCAGATCATGCAGGAGGTCGTGCCACACACCTGAATATGCGCCACCGAGCCAACCGGTTGCAGCTGAAACATGAAGTAGAACGAGGCGACCTCGAGCACGCGGATATAGGCCATGCCCAGCATGTCGGCGACGGATTCAATCGCTGGACGGCTCAGCCACCCCTCCTGCTCCTGCGCACGCCACAGCAGAGGGATCACCGCACTGGCTTGCCGACCCTCAGGGTATTTGGTGATCTGCGCTTCGGCCCATTGCTGGTTGGCAGCGGTGAAGGCGAAGCTGTCGGGTTGTTCGGGGTGAAGACGGCGGAGCATTATTCGGTCGGCCCTTCGAGTTTGATTTCAGCTTTGCGAGTTGAATTCAGTGTACATTCGGTGCCCAGATTATGGGGAGCAACGCCCTTGACAGAGATGCTGACCGAATACTCAAAATCCGACAGCGCCTGAGCAAGTGAGCGCTCGGCATAACTCAATCGGCTTTTGCAGAACTCAATTTTTGCTTCTGGAGAGTTTGGGTCGTAGAGCGCGGCAGAACCCTCGTCCGTAAAGCCCTCCAAAAGTTCTTGGATATAAATCGCACCTTCCGAAGTGCCGCCCGCACTCCCATCTGTTGACATCACCCAACCATTTTGAGCGAAGCCCGCGCTGGCCACGGATATTATGGCGGCTGAAAAGAGAAAAGGCCTCACCGGTCAATCTCCCCAAAAACAACGTCCATGGTGCCGATAATCGCCGCAACGTCGGCCAGTTGGTGCCCTCCGGCGACGTGGTCCATGGCTTGCAGGTGCAGATAGCCCGGCGCGCGCAGTTTGGCGCGGTAGGGTTTGTTGGTGCCGTCGGCGACCAGATAAACGCCGAACTCGCCCTTGGGGGCCTCGACGGCGGCGTAGACCTCGCCCGCAGGGACGTGGAAGCCTTCGGTGTAAAGCTTGAAGTGATGGATCAGGCTCTCCATCGACGTCTTCATGTCCGAGCGTTTCGGTGGTGTGATCTTGCCGCGCGCCAGAACGTCACCGGGGCAGTCGCGGATTTTGGCGATGGCCTGACGGATGATCAGCAGCGACTGGCGCATCTCTTCCATGCGCACCAGATAGCGATCATAGCAGTCGCCATTCTTGCCGACGGGGATCTGGAACTCGAACTCGTCATAGCATTCATAGGGCTGCGCGCGGCGCAGGTCCCAAGCCAGACCGGAACCACGGACCATAACGCCCGAGAAGCCGTATTTCTGGATGTCATCCTCGGTCACGATGCCGATATCGGCGTTGCGCTGCTTGAAGATGCGGTTCTCGGTCAGCAGACCGTCGATATCATCCATGACCGCGGGGAACTCATGGCTCCACGCCTCGATATCGTCCAGCAGTTCCGGCGGCAGGTCCTGATGGACACCACCGGGGCGGAAATAAGCCGCGTGCAGACGGGCACCGCAGGCGCGCTCGTAGAACACCATCAGCTTTTCGCGTTCTTCGAACCCCCACAGCGGCGGGGTCAGAGCGCCCACGTCCATCGCCTGCGTGGTGATGTTCAGCAGGTGGTTCAAAATGCGCCCGATCTCGGAATACAGAACACGGATCAGCGAGCCCCGGCGGGGCACCTCGACACCGGTCAGCTTTTCGATGGCCAGACACCAGGCGTGCTCTTGGTTCATCGGCGCCACGTAGTCCAGACGATCGAAATACGGCAGGTTCTGCAGGTACGTCCGGCTTTCCATCAGCTTCTCAGTACCACGGTGCAGCAGGCCGATATGCGGGTCGCAGCGTTCGACAATCTCACCGTCCAACTCAAGCACAAGACGCAGAACTCCATGCGCCGCAGGGTGCTGCGGGCCGAAGTTAATGTTAAAGTTGCGGATCTTCTGTTCTCCGCTCAGCGCGTCCGTGCTGCCGTCATCATATCTTGAGCCGTCCATCAACGCCCCCGCTTATTCTTCTTCGCTTCGGCCCGAACCCGGACCTTTTCCGCCTCGACCGCCTTGGCTGCGGCCCCTGCCAGCAGGACCCCCAGCGCACCCAGCGCGATCAGTTCCCCCAGCATTGTCACCATCTCAGCGGCGCTCCAGTTCCTGCAATTTCAGCCCAACCCACCACAGCAACGCGATTGTGCCGAACGGGACCAGACAGAGAAGGCACCAGTATTTGTTGATCCCGAAAAACGGCAAAATCTTCACCATCGGGATGATGGTCAGCGCCGATAGGATCAACCACCAGATGCCGCCCATTACTCGCTCTCCTGCTTCTCATCCCCGGGCAGGATGTAGTTCGCACCTTCCCACGGGGACATGAAATCGAACCGACGGTATTCCTGCACCAGCGACACCGGCTCATAGACTACGCGCTTTTGCGCCTCGTCATAGCGGACCTCGGTATAGCCGGTGGTCGGGAAATCCTTGCGCAGCGGATGGCCACGGAAACCATAGTCGGTCAGGATGCGCCGCAGGTCCGGATGGCCCGAGAACAGGATGCCGAACATGTCGAACACCTCACGCTCGAACCAGTTAGCCGAGGGGTGTACGTCGGTGATCGAGGGCACCATATCCTCTTCCCGGATCGAGACCCGCAGGCGGATGCGCTGGTTTTGGTACATCGACAGGAAGTGATAGACCACGTCGAACCGCTTGGCCCGTTCGGGGTAGTCAACGCCAGTAATATCCACAAGGCTCGAGAACTTGCAGTTCTGATCGGACCGCAGGAACTCGACGAATTCCACAAGGTTCGACGGGGCGACATCCACGTTCAACTCGCCATGGGTGACATCCCAGGACAGAACGCAATCGGCCCGTTTCAGTTCAAGCTGCGCGCCGAGTTCCTTGAGTGCTTCACTCATCGCGTCCCTCCTGAAGAACCTCGTCATAAAACGTCGCTTCGGCATCGTATGACTTGAAAAACTTCGCCATAAAATCAGGCATGACCGTCTTTTCGGCGTTTTGGCCAGCGTATGCCACGATAGCCGCCATATCGCGCCATTTTGTCAGCACTACAATGTGACAAGGGTCCTGCTCGCGTCTGACTAAGAACGAAACCGACATGAACCCGTCCAAAGCGCGCATTCCGGGCAAAGCTCGAGCACGAAAGGTCTCGATCCAGCCCTGAACATCATCCCGAGCGACAATGGCTTCCCAGCGCCTGACCACAGCAGCACTCATCGAACAATCGTCCCGGTGCGGCGGATTTTGCGTTGCAACTGCATCAGACCGTACAACAGCGCCTCGGCGGTCGGAGGGCAGCCGGGGACGTAGATATCCACTGGAACGATGCGGTCACAACCACGCACGACGGAATACGAGTAGTGATAGTACCCGCCGCCATTGGCACAGGACCCCATCGAGATCACATAGCGCGGCTCGGGCATCTGGTCGTAGACCTTGCGCAGAGCCGGGGCCATCTTGTTGGTCAGGGTTCCGGCCACGATCATCACGTCCGATTGACGCGGAGAGGCCCGCGGGGCGATGCCAAACCGTTCCGCATCATAGCGCGGCATCGAGGTGTGCATCATCTCAACCGCGCAGCAGGCCAGACCAAAGGTCATCCAGTGCAGCGACCCGGTACGCGCCCAATTGATAATGTCTTCGGTCGAGGTCAGCAGGAACCCTTTGTCCTGCAGTTCCGCATTCAGGGCCTGGGTGGCGACTTCCTTGTCGACGCCGGCGGTGTTTGAGCCAGTCATCACTCCCATTCCAAGGCCCCCTTCTTCCATTCATAGGCAAAGCCGATGGTCAGCACCGCCAGGAACACCATCATCGACCAGAAGCCCACATCGCTGATGTCGCGGAAGCCCACGGCCCAGGGGAACAGAAAGGCAATTTCCAGATCGAAGATGATGAAAAGGATCGAGACGAGGTAAAAGCGGACGTCGAATTTCATCCGGGCATCGTCGAACGCATTAAATCCGCATTCATATGCGCTGACCTTTTCGGGGTCCGGATTGCGGACAGCCAAAACGACAGCCGCCAGAATCAGGACGATTCCAAGGCCGATGGCCACGGCCAGAAACACCAGAATCGGGAGGTATTCCCGCAGCAGGTCTTCCACGTAAAGCTCCTTTCCTGCGCAGCCCGCTTATGGGCGCGCCGTCAATTGGCGTGTTGACTGGCCATTCTCTATCCGCGCGGGGTCAGAGGGTCAACCGAACACAAGCGCGCACCGCATCAATCCTGGGCTTGACAGCGTTCAGGGGAATCACCTGCAGTCGGGCTAACCCGGGATTGCTCGGGCAAAGTTAATCTTTGTTATTCCACTTGGGGTTACGTTTTTCGAAGAATGCAGCGATCCCTTCACGCGCTTCTTCGGTTTCCCACCGCGCAACCAGTTCCTGAATGGTCTGGTCGATCACGTCGTCGTCAATCCGAGGACCCAAGCTTTGCACAAGTGCTTTGGCCGAGGCCACAGCCCCCGGCGCACAGGTCAAATACGGGCGTATTTCGTGCTCGACCGCGTCCTTCAACCCATCTGCAGGCACTGCCTTGGCCAGCAAACCCAGATCGACGGCTTCTGCCGCATCGAACAAGCGCGCCGACATGAACACGCGGCGGGCCTTGGCCTCGCCCATCCTTGCGGTCACATAAGGCCCGATGGTTGCGGGAATCAGACCAAGGCGTGTCTCGGTCAGGGCCATTTTCAGCGTGTCCACTCCGATGGCAACGTCACAGACCGCCGCCATCCCGACGCCACCGCCAAATGCGTTCCCCTGAAGCGCGCCAATCAGCGGTTTCGGCATCGTGTTCAGCGCCTGCAGCATTTCCGCCAGCTTGCGCGCCTCGGTAAACCGAGTGGCCGAATCTGCGGCCATCTGGTCGCGCATCCAGCCCAGATCACCCCCGGCGCAAAAGGTCTTGCCCGCTCCGGTCAAAACCACGGCCCGGACAGCTTCGTCCTGCCCCAACTGCGCTGCCGCCTGCGTCAGCTCCGAGATCATCAGCGCCGACATCGCGTTGTGCATTTCGGCCCGGTTCAGGGTCAGGGTCGCAACCCCGCGTTCATCGGTGGCCACGGTGATCGTTTCAAACATGTCAGCCCCTCATAAACCGCGCCATCTGCGCGGCCTCTTCCAGCACTCCGGCATCCAGACCGGTCTCATATCCCAGCCGCTCCAGATGCGCGGCAACCGCTTCGGTGGCCACATTCCCGGCAGCACCAGGCGCAAAAGGACACCCCCCCAGCCCCCCGACGGCGGCATCGAACACCCGAACGCCCAGCGCCAGCGAGGCATCAATATTGTCGATCGCCCGCCCGTTTGTGTCGTGAAAATGCCCGGCCAGCCGCGTCACCGGCACCCGTTCGCGCACCGCCAGCAGCATATGCGCAATCTTGTCCGGCGTGCCCTGGCCGACCGTATCGCCCAGCGAAATCTCATAGCAGCCATGGGCAAACAAAGCATCCGCCACCTCGGCCACCTTTTCGGGCGGGGTCGGCCCGTCATAGGGACAATCCGTCACGCAAGAGACATAGCCACGGACCGGCAGATCGATATGGCGCGCGGCTTCAAGGATTGGCACAAACCGTTCGATAGATTCGGCAATCGTCGCGTTGATGTTGGCTTTCGAAAATCCCTCGGAGGCCGAGGCAAACACCGCGATTTCATCCGCTTTGGCCGCCAGCGCATCCTCATACCCACGCATGTTCGGCGTCAACGCCGCATAGCGCACGCCCTCGGCCCGGGTGATGCCGGCCAGAACTTCGGCACTACCCGCCGTCTGCGGCACCCACTTTGGGGAGACAAAGCTAGCCACCTCAATCCGGTTGAACCCCGCCCGGCTGAGGCAATCGACCAGCGCCACCTTCTCCGCCACCGGAATTTCGCGCTGTTCGTTCTGCAGACCGTCGCGCGGCCCGACCTCGAATATCTCGACCCGTTCTTTCATCAGCGCGCCCCTCCCCGGCTTCTTCTCGTTCCAAATACGGATATACCGACTGTGCCACGCAATGTGCCGCCGGGACAGGTCAATCCTCTTCCAACCGGACCAAGGCCGCCCCGGCCTCGACCTGCGCGCCGTCCTGCGCCAGTACCTCGGCCACAACGCCGTCGCGCGCGGCCAGCAGGGAATGTTCCATCTTCATGGCCTCCAGAATGGCCAGCCGGTCGCCCTCTTTAACGGTCTGACCAGCAGTGGCGAACACCGCCTTGACCAGACCGGGCATCGGGGCCTCAATCACATTGGTATCCCCCGCCGCGCTTGCGTCACGGTCCAGAGGGTCGACGATCTCGAACTCCTGCCCATAGTCAAGAAACACGGTGATTTTGGACGCGGCACATTCGACATTCGGCATGCGCCGACCCTCAATGCGCCAAACCCCGTCGCGCCGCTCGGCCACCAGCATTGTTTCACCGATCTGCCAGATTTGCCGGTTCGGACCTTCGACCTGAACATCCAGATCGACAACGTCTTCGCCATGCAGCAATTGCACGGCACGATGCAGCGGTGCCCATAAAGTGAACCCCGTCTCAGCATTCGTATCCACCAGCCCAAGCGCATGCATAGCGGCGGCTACGAAACTGACGGCAGGAACCTCGGCTGTGCGCACAAGCGCGTCGAGGTCGCGACCGATCAGGCCCGTATCCACGTCGCCCGAACCAAAGCCCGCATGCCGCGTCAACGCCCCGAGAAAGGCGAGGTTCGTCACCGTCCCACCCACTTCGGTTTCCCTGAGCGCCCGATGCAGTGTTACAAGCGCCACCGCGCGTGTCGGCCCGTGCACAATCACCTTTGCGATCATCGGATCATACCACGGGCTGATCGTGTCCCCGGCCCGCACGCCACTATCGGCGCGGCATCCTGTCGGAAAACGCAAATGCGTCAGCAGACCGGTTGCAGGCAGAAAACCCTTGGGCACATCCTCGGCATACAGCCGCGCCTCAAAGGCGTGCCCGCTGATTGACAAATCGCTTTGCTGCTTCGGCAGGCTTTCCCCTGCCGCAACGCGCAGCTGCCATTCCACCAGATCGACGCCCGTAATCGCCTCGGTCACCGGATGTTCGACCTGCAGGCGCGTGTTCATCTCCATGAACCAGAACCGGTCCGGGCGCAGCCCATCCGAGGCATCAACGATGAACTCAACCGTGCCTGCGCCTTTATATCCGATAGCCTCAGCCGCGCGCACGCCCGCCTGTCCCATCGCCTCGCGCATTTCAGCGGTCATGCCGGGGGCCGGAGCCTCTTCGATCACCTTCTGGTGCCGCCGCTGCAGGGAACAATCGCGTTCGAACAGATGCACCGCTTGGATGCCGTCGCCAAACACCTGAACCTCGATATGGCGGGGCTTGGCGACGAATTTCTCGACCAGCACGGCGTCATTGCCAAAGGCCGTCTTGGCCTCACCGCGCGCACTGTCCAAGGCCGCCGAGAAATCCTCGGGCCGTTCGACAAGACGCATGCCCTTGCCGCCACCGCCGGCAACGGCCTTGATCAGGACCGGATAGCCGATGGCATCCGCAGCCCCGGCCAGATGTTCGGGATCCTGATTGTCGCCATGATAACCGGGCACGACGGGAACGCCCGCGTCCTCCATCAGCACCTTTGCCGCGTCCTTGAGGCCCATCTTTCGGATCGCCTCCGCAGACGGCCCGATGAAGGTCAGGCCTGCAGCTTCGACAGCATCCACAAAATCCGGATTCTCGGACAGAAACCCATAGCCCGGATGGATCGCCTGCGCGCCCGTCTCCAGCGCCGCCTGTATGATCACGTCGCCCTTCAGATAGCTCTCAGCCGGGGCCGCGCCGCCGATATGCACGGCCTCATCCGCCATCTGCACATGCTTGGCCGAGGCATCCGCATCAGAATAAACCGCCACGCAGGACACGCCCATCTTCTGAGCGGTTTCCATGACGCGGCAGGCAATCTCACCCCGGTTGGCAATCAGAATCTTACTGAACATCAATTCTCTCCGCCAAATCCTCTACCAGCCGGAACCGCTCGCAGAGCAATTCCATTTCGGGATCAAACCCGCCATTTCGTTCGAAATACCGACGGTGATCTTCGCGCCAGCCCTCAAGCGTCTCATTCTCGCCTTCGGCCAACGCGAAATCCTCGGTCACATCGCAATACCGGCAGATCGAAACCTCAACCGTTTCGATCACCAGCGCCGGTCGGTCGTCCCACTCCAAAGCGATGTCCCGTCGCCCTACAACCGGCGTGTCCGCGCTGCCTTGGGGATAGTCTCGCAAAGCGCCGCAGGTTGCCGTTTTCCGGCCTGATCGCACCAAAGCCAGAAGCTCGGCGCTGAGGGCCGCGCTATCGCCGAACTTGAAAGTCTGCGCACCGGGATAGCGGGTTTTCAGATGTTCCAGATCGCTCATCTTACATCCTGAACACGCCGAAACGTGTCTCCTCGATCGGGGCATTCAGCGCTGCGCTCAGCGACAGGGCCAGCACATCGCGCGACTTGCGTGGGTCGATGATGCCATCGTCCCACAACCGCGCCGAGGCATAGAGCGGATGCGATTGTTCCTCGAACATCTCCAGCGTCGGGCGTTTGAACTCGGCCTCTTCCTCGGCCGACCATGTGCCACCTTGCCGTTCGATCCCGTCGCGCTTGACGGTGGCCAGAACGCCTGCGGCCTGCTCTCCGCCCATCACAGAAATCCGCGAATTGGGCCAGGTCCACAGGAACCGAGGCTGATACGCCCGCCCCGCCATGCCGTAGTTGCCAGCCCCGAAGGAACCACCCACCAGCATGGTGATCTTCGGCACCGAGGTCGTCGCCACGGCTGTCACCATCTTCGCCCCATGCCGCGCGATTCCTTCGTTTTCGTATTTGCGGCCCACCATGAACCCGGTGATATTCTGCAGGAACACAAGCGGCGTCTTGCGCTGCGAACACAGTTCGACAAAATGCGCACCCTTCTGCGCCGCCTCGGAAAACAGCACACCGTTGTTGGCGATGATCCCGACCGGGCAGCCTTTAATTTGGGCGAAGCCGGTCACCAGCGTCTCGCCAAAGCGCGGCTTGAATTCATCGAACCGAGAGCCGTCGACCAGTCGCGCAATCACCTCGCGAATGTCGTAGGGCGTGCGCAGGTCGGCGGGAACAACGCCGAGGATTTCCTCGGGGTCGTAAGCCGGGTCCTCGGGCGTCTCGAACTGTAGGCCGGGCTTCAGCCCGGCACCGCCCAAAGACCCAACGGCCCGACGCGCCAAGGCCAGCGCGTGGGTGTCATCCTCGGCCAGATAATCGGCCACACCGGACAGACGCGTGTGCACGTCGCCACCGCCCAGATCTTCGGCGCTGACCACTTCTCCGGTCGCGGCCTTGACCAGAGGTGGTCCGGCCAGAAAGATCGTCCCCTGCTCTTTCACAATGATCGTCACATCCGACATCGCAGGCACATAGGCCCCGCCCGCCGTGCACGACCCCATCACGACGGCAATCTGAGCAATCCCCTTCGCGCTCATCCGCGCCTGATTGTAGAAGATGCGGCCAAAGTGGTCGCGGTCGGGAAAGACCTCATCCTGATTGGGCAGGTTCGCGCCGCCGCTATCGACCAGATAGATGCAGGGTAGATGGTTTTCCTCGGCAATCTCCTGCGCACGGAGGTGTTTCTTGACGGTCATCGGATAATAGGTGCCGCCCTTCACCGTGGCGTCGTTGCAGACCACCATGACCTCGCGCCCCTGCACCCGGCCAATGCCTGCGATCACCCCAGCACAAGGCGCGGCATCGCCATACATCCCATGCGCCGCCGTCGCGCCGATTTCCAGAAACGGAGACCCTGGATCGAGCAGGTTCGCCACCCTGCGCCGAGGCAGCATCTTGCCCCGAGATACGTGCCGCGCACGGGATTTCTCGCCACCCCCCATGCGCGCGGCTTCGGCAGCGACGGAGATTTGCGCCAGCGCGTCGAGGTGGGCTGCGCGGTTGGTTTTGAAGCCCTCAGAGGCGGGCATGGCTTTAGATTTGAGTTTCATGCTTTGGCCTCCGACACACCGAAACCTGAATAGAAAAACCAACAACCGAGAAGAAAAATTGCGAAGCTAATTATGCCCAAAATATGGGGGACCACCCAAGTCCACCATACTCTGCGGTTTTTTCGAACAATCTCTGCTTCGTAGTCTCTGGTATCTTCCGCGCCTTCAGTGCGGGACGGCAAATACGCCTTAATGATAGAATGCTGATCACGAGAGTGGGCCAATTCTTGAGCCTCGTATAAAAGTGTCCAGTTCAGATGGATCAAGTAAGTGCAAACCAGTGAAGCGAGAAGGCAAAATGCGAAACAAGTTCCCGCTAAAATTGCCATTCGCTCATCGTAGCTTGAAGAGAGCTTTGCCAACGCGGGCAGCGCCACAAGAGCGCCCCCAGAAATCAGCATGAAGTTCTTTACTGCCAGAATTCCGTACTCATATCCGCGTTCCGAATAAGATCGCAGATACTCTCCGTGAAAATCATTATTCCTTTGCCTTGCAGCTTCATATCCTTGCCAGTCGTCGACTGGTTTTCCATCCTCAGTCATCACAGCTCCCCCGCCGCCCGCGCCTTCAGTTCCTTCCGAATAACCTTCTCCGTCACCGTCATCGGCAGTTCGTCCAAAAACGCCACCTCACGCGGATAGGAATACTGCGCCAGACGGTCCTTGACCCACTCCTGCAACTCCGCGCCCGTCGCTTCGGCCCCAGGCTTCAACACCACGTACGCCTTCACAATTTCGGTCCGTAGGGGGTCAGGCTTGCCGACCACACCCACCGTCGCGACCGCCGGATGGGTCAGCAGGCAATCCTCAATCTCGGCCGGGCCGATGCGGTATCCGGCAGACGTAATCACATCGTCATCCCGACCCACGAAGCGCAGATAGTCGCCCTCCCACACCCCACGGTCGCCGGTGATCAGCCAGTCACCGCGGAACTTCTCGGCCGTCGCCTCGGGCCGGTTCCAGTATTCCAACAGCATCGAGGCCGAGCCGCGCCGGATGGCGACGTCGCCCTCTTCATCCGTCGGCTGACCATCGTCATCGATCACCGCCACCTCATGCCCCAGCACCGGTTTGCCGATGCAACCGGGGCGCGCCGGGAAATCCTCGGCGCAGGAGGACACGACCATGTTGCATTCGGTCTGACCGTAGAATTCGTTGATCGTCAGGCCGAACGCCTGCCGCCCCCAAGACAGCATCTCGGCCCCCAGAGGCTCACCCCCGGACGCGACCGAACGCAGGCCGGGGATGGCCTGATCCGCCGCCTTCAGCATCCGCAGCGCGGTTGGCGGGAAAAACACATTCCGCACGCCGCCACGCGCCACGACGTCAGCGCAAGCCTCGGGCGAGAATTTCTCAAGCCGCGCCGCGACCACGGGGATGCCCAGCGCCAGACCGGGCATCAGCACGTCAAACAGCCCTCCGATCCAAGCCCAGTCGGCGGGGGTCCACAGGCGATCGCCCGGACGCAGATGGTTGTGGCTGATCGAAACACCCGGCAGATGCCCGGTCAGAACCCGGTGCCCATGCAGCGCGCCCTTGGGGCTGCCCGTGGTGCCCGAGGTATAGATCAGCACCGCCGGATCCTCGGGCCCGGTCTCGGCAAAGGGCACCGCCGCGCCGTCTTCACCGATTTCATCCACGATCAGCGGCTGGGCCAGCCCCTCCAGCAAGGCCGCGCCCTCGGCATCGGTCAGCACCAGCCGCGCGCCCGCGTCACCGACACGCGAGGCCAGCGCATCATGCTTGAACAGCTTGAACAAAGGCACCGAGATCGCGCCGATCTTCCAGATCGCCAGATGCGCCGCCGCGCACCATGGGGACTGGCTGAGCAGCACACCGATCCGATCCCCCGGCTGGGCTTTGTCCTGCAGAACACGGACAATACCGTCCACCATCCGGGTGAGCTCTGCGTAAGTCACGCGGCGCTCCGCATCCCCGGTCAGATCAATCAGCGCCACCTTGTCAGGCGCGTGATCCAGGCATTGCCGAGCCATATTCAGCCGGTCCGGAACGTCCCAGCTGCCATCAGGGCGCAAACCCGGTATGCGTCTAGCGCTTAGCACGACGGGTTTCCCTTGTTTTCCAGACACTTCCGGATGAGACCACGTCCAGGCACCTGACGCAAAATTGATGCAAATCAGGGTTTGACCGCTCCACCCCTGCGACTTCAGGGACATCAACAGAAGCAAAGGCATGAATATGACCAAGCAACTCGCCGCTTTGACCCTGTCCGCCGCTTTGGCCGCACTGGCTGCACCTGCATTCGCCCAATCGCAGGGTGACTGGACCGTTGGTGTCGGTGTCGGCTATCTGGAGCCCAAATCCGACAACGGAACGCTGAACAATGGCCTCAGCGTCGAAGTCGACTCGGATACCCGCCCGATCTTCACCGTCGAATACTTCGTTCGCGACAACCTCGGGATCGAACTGCTGGCCTCGACCCCGTATACACATGACATCACGCTGGGTGGCAGCGTTGACGCGGGCAGCGTCGACCACCTGCCGCCGACCCTGTCGCTGAACTATCACTTCCCGACGAACAGCGCGTGGAAGCCCTATGTCGGTGCAGGTATCAACTACACCATCTTCTTCGACGAAGAACTGCCGGGGCTGGAACTGGAAAACTCCGTTGGCATCGCACTGCAGGCCGGTCTGGACTATCAGGTCACCGACAACGGCGCTGTACGCCTGAACGTCCGCTGGTTCGACATTGACTCGGACGTCAAGCTGAACGGTGCCGATCTTGGCACTGCCGAAATTGATCCGTGGCTGGTCGGCGTATCCTACGTCCATCGCTTCTGATCCTTCGCCTTGAACGCCCCACAGGTTTTCCTCGACCGCGGGGCGTTTTTCGTCAGAGCATTTCGCTCATCAGTTCCCGACCGATCAGCATCCGGCGAATCTCGCTGGTGCCTGCGCCGATTTCCATCAGCTTGGCATCGCGGAAGATGCGGCTGACCGGAGCATCGGCCAGAAACCCGGCCCCACCCATCGCCTGCACCGCCTGATGCGCCTGCGTCATCGCCGCCTCTGAAGCATAGAGACAGCACGCCGCCGCATCCTGACGGGTGACATCGCCCCGGTCGCAGGCCTTGGCGACCTCATAGACATAAGCGCGCGCCGAGTTCATGGCGGTGTACATATCGGCGATCTTGCCCTGCATCAGTTGGAAATTACCGATGGGCTGCCCGAACTGCTTGCGTTCGGCCAGATACGGCATGACCTCATCCAGACAGGCGGCCATGATACCGGTGCCGATCCCGGCCAGAACCACGCGTTCGTAATCCAGCCCTGACATCAGAACGGCAACGCCTTTGCCCTCTTCCCCAAGCACGTTTTCGAACGGCACTTCGACATCTTCGAATATCAGTTCGGCGGTGTTCGACCCCCGCATACCCAGCTTGTCGAAATGGGGTGAGGTGGAAAAACCCTTCATCTCCTTCTCGATCAGAAACGCCGTGATCCCGCGCGACCCGGCGTCCGGGTCGGTCTTGGCATAAACCACCAGGGTGTCGGCGTCCGGCCCATTGGTGATCCAGTATTTGTTGCCGTTCAGGCGATAGTGATCGTTCCGCTTTTCCGCCCTTAGCTTCATCGACACCACGTCGGACCCAGCCGAGGCTTCGGACATCGCCAAAGCCCCAACATGCTCACCCGAGATCAGACGCGGAAGATATTTCGCCTTCTGCTCGGGCGTGCCGTTCAGCTTGATCTGGTTCACGCAGAGGTTCGAATGCGCCCCATAGGACAAGGATACCGAGGCCGAGGCCCGCGCCACTTCCTCAACCGCAATTGTGTGGGCCAAATAGGACATGCCCGCGCCGCCGTATTCTTCCGGCACCGTGACGCCCAGCAGACCCAGATCGCCCATCTCGCGCCAAAGCTCATTGGGAAACGCGTTGGACTTGTCGACCTCCGCCGCCATCGGCTTGACGCGTTCCTGAGCCCAGCGGTGCACCATCTCGCGCAACGCGTTCACGTCTTCTCCAAGATCGAATTGCATCACCGCCGTGAACATCCGCGCCTCCCTCTCCGGCATTAATGAACAAGTGTTCAATAACTAGATATCAGCGCAAACCGAGTCGGTCAATGAGCGTTACAAAATCGAAAAAAACCGCCCCGAAAGGGCGGCTTTTGCTCATAAAGCGTGCGCCGCAGGCGCACTCCGCTGGACTACGACTGATAGACCGCACCCACCTCGGCGCGAATGATCCGGGCGATCAGGCGGCAATCCTCAAGCGAAAAGGTCAGCGGTACCCGCATATCCATGATCGCCGTCAGAATCCGGTCGCTTGCGGGCATAGGCGCGCTGTCCGCGTAACGCCAACTGTCGTAACGCGAGGTGAACCCGGCAGGCTCGGCCCCGCCGAACCATTTCAACTCGACACCACGGGCCGCGCAGCGTTTGATCACATCGCCGACCCGCTCAGGCGACCAGTCCAGCAGCAGGAACTGGATGGATGAGCCGACAAAAGTCTCCGCCTCGGGCCGCGCCACGACCGTCAGGCCGGGCGTGTCGCGCAGCCCCTGTTCGATCTCAGCATACCGCTCGTTCCAGCGCGCAACCTGCCGGTCCAGATCGCGCAGTTGAGGGCGCAGGATTGCCGCCCGCAGGTTGTCCATGCGCCCCGAGACATTCGGTGTGGTGTATTTGATCCGCTCGAATACCTCTGGCCCCGGAGCGGCCAGATGGCGCTCGTACAACATGTACGACCCGGACAACATCGTCGCCTTCGCCGCCAGTTCCTCGTCATCGGTGATCAACAGACCACCCTCACCCGAGTTGACGTGTTTGTAGGTCTGGCAGGAATAGCACCCGATAGCTCCCTGCCGCCCGGACAATTGCCCACGCCACGCAGCGCCCATCGTGTGGGCGCAATCCTCGATCGCGGTCACGCCGGCGGCATCACAGATCTGCATCAGTCGGTCCATGTCGCAGAGATGCCCACGCATATGGCTCAACATCAGAACGCGCGCCTGATCCAGCTTGGCCTCCAGATCGTCCAGATCAATGGTCAGGCTTTCCGTCACCCCGACAAAGACCGGCTTGGCCCCGACCGAGGCGATGGCCCCAGGAACCGGAGCCAGCGTAAAGGCGTTGGTCAGAACAGGCTCACCCGGCTGCACTCCGACGGCCCGCAATGCGGTGGCCAGCGCATAACCCCCAGACGACACCGCCAGACAGTATTTCGCGCCCATCTGGGCGGCAAATTCTTGCTCCAGCAATGCGGTTTCGCCCAACTCCCCAGGAGCCACGTTATAGCGATGCAGCCGTCCGTGGCGCATCACGGCCAAAGCGGCCTCGATTGCCTCGTCGGGGATAGGTTCCTGTTGGGTGAAACTGCCAGTGAATGTCTCAGTCATAGGCCCGTTCTGAGGCCCAACCCCGTCCGGGTCAAGAGATCATGCAGCCGCACCGATCAGCCCGGTGATCATATCTGGCAGATCATCGAAGTGATGCAACAGCGCCTCAGGCTCCAGCGCAGCCATGTCAGCGCCCGACGGGCCAAATGTCACCAGCACCGAGGGCACACCCGCCGCGCGGGCCGTATTGCGGTCAGTATCGGAATCGCCGATCAGCACGCACAGGTCCGGGTGCCCCCCGGCACGACGCGCGGCCTCGCGCAGCGGTTCGGGATCGGGCTTGCGCACAGGCAACGTGTCTGCCCCAACCAGCGACGCAAACTGATCGCGCACGCCCATCTGTGTCAGCAATTGATCGGCCAGCGCCTCGGGCTTGTTAGTGCAAATCCCCACTCCGTAACCGGCGGATTTCAAAGCCTCAACCGCACTCAGCGCGCCGGGGTAGAATTCTGTGTGGGTGTCGATGGCCTGTGAATAGGCCTCCAGAAGCATCGGATAATAGGACAGCACAGTCTGCTCATCATAGTCACCGACCCGCTTCAACCCATGCGTCAACATCATCCGCCCGCCGCGCAAGGCGACCGCAGCATCCTGCCCGTGGACCAGCACATCTCCATGCCCCATATGGCGGAAACAATGGTTCGCGGCCTCAAGCAAATCGCCGGATGTGTCCGCCAATGTGCCGTCCAGATCGAAGATGACCGTGCGCATTTTGCCTCCTTGCTCGGCAGGTTCCCGCCAAAAGATGTTGCAAACGGCAATCTTGTTTGATGCCCGAACCGCTTGCGCCTTTGCCCCCAGCGGATAAAACGGACGGCAACAAAACACAAAGAGAAAACGATTTCATGACCACTGCCCTTGTCATCCTTGCCGCCGGAAAAGGCACCAGGATGAATTCGGATATCCCAAAAGTCCTGCATCCTATCGCCCAGGCCCCGATGCTGGTCCACGCGATGCGCGCCGGTTCCGTCCTGTCGCCCGAGCGCACCGTAATCGTCACCGGTCATGGGTCCGAAGCGGTGGCGAAGGTCGCAGAGGCCGAAGACGAAACTGCGCAAATCGCGGTGCAGGAGGAACAACTGGGAACCGCCCACGCGGTTGCCCAAGCGCGGGATTCGCTGGAGGGGTTCGAGGGCGATGTCGTTGTCCTTTACGGCGACACGCCTTTTCTGCAGCCCGACACGCTGGAACGGATGATCGAGGCGCGGGCCGAGAACGATCTGGTCATCCTGGGGTTCGAGGCCGCCGATCCTGCTCGGTACGGTCGTCTAGTGATGAACGGCGACACGTTGGAACGGATCGTCGAATTCAAGGACGCTACAGATGAGCAACGCGCGATAATCCTTTGCAACTCTGGCCTTCTGGCCTGTGACGCGCAGGTGCTGATGTCGCTCATTGATGAGGTTGGAAATGACAACGCGTCTGGCGAGTATTACTTGCCTGACGTGGTTGAAATCGCCCGCAATCGGGGGCTGAACGTCACTGCCGTCGCCTGTGATGAGGCACAGACTTTGGGCGTGAATTCCCGCACCGATCTGGCTGCGGCGGATGCTGTTTTCCAGAACCGGGCGCGTGCAGAACTGCTGGACCTGGGCGTAACGCTGATGGACCCCGAAACGGTCTATCTGGCTGCGGACACCGTTATCGGTCGGGATACCGTGATCGAGCCCAATGTGGTCTTCGGCCCCGGCGTCACTGTCGAAAGCGGCGCAACGATCCGGGCGTTCTCGCATCTGGAAGGATGCCACGTCAGCCGGGGGGCCATTGTCGGCCCCTATGCCCGCTTGCGTCCGGGTGCGGAACTGGCGGAAAACGCGCGGATCGGCAATTTCGTGGAAATCAAAAATGCCGAAATAGCCGAAGGCGCAAAGGTCAATCACCTGAGCTATATCGGTGATGCCTCGGTCGGGGTTGCGACGAATATCGGGGCGGGAACGATCACCTGCAACTATGACGGCGTTATGAAACACCGCACGGTGATCGGGGACAAAGTCTTTATCGGGTCGAACACGATGTTGGTCGCGCCGGTGACGCTGGGTGACGGCGCGATGACGGCGACCGGAACTGTTGTGACCAAGGATGTTGATTCTGATGCGTTGGCCGTGGCGCGCGCCAAACAGGAAAACAAACCGGGCTATGCGCGCAAATTGTTTGATATGTTGAGGGCGAAAAAGGCTCGCCGCGACAAAGGAGCCTGAGAACCATGTGTGGAATTGTTGGTGTACTGGGGCAGCACGAGGCCGCCCCCATTCTGGTCGAGGCCCTGAAGCGGCTGGAGTATCGCGGCTATGACAGCGCCGGGATCGCAACCGTTAACGACGGCGCTCTGGGACGCAGACGGGCCGTTGGCAAGCTGGTAAACCTAAGCGACCTGCTCGTGCATGACCCGCTACCCGGAAAATCCGGGATCGGTCATACCCGCTGGGCCACCCACGGCGCACCCTCGGTCACCAACGCGCACCCGCACAAGGCGGGTCCCGTAGCCGTCGTGCACAACGGGATTGTCGAGAACTACCGTGAGCTGCGCGCCGAACTGGCCGAACACGGGGTTGGGTTTCAGACCGAAACGGACACTGAAACCGTCGCTCTGATGACCGAGCACTATATGATAACCGGCCTTTCGCCGGTCGAGGCCGCGTTCAAAACGCTCGACAAGTTGGAAGGGGCCTTTGCGCTGGCCTTCCTGTTCGACGGTCAGGACGATCTGATCGTGGCGGCGCGAAAGGGATCGCCTCTGGCCATCGGCCACGGTGACGGAGAAATGTACGTGGGCTCGGACGCTATCGCTCTGGCCCCGCTGACCAATCAGATCACTTACCTTGAAGAGGGCGACCGGGCCGTTCTGACTCGCACCTCACTGGAAATCCGCAACGAAGCGGGAGAGTTGGCCAACCGCGAGATGCGCAAGATCAAACTGGATCACGCACGCGCGGATAAGGGTGAGCACAAGCACTACATGGCCAAGGAAATCGCCGAGCAGCCCGTGGTGGTGGCCGAGGCGATCCGCTCTTACCTGCCGACCGGTGGCGACCGCGTGGTTCTGCCGGACAAAGATCTGGATTTCACCAAACTTGACCGCCTGACCATGGTGGCCTGCGGCACCGCATTTTATGCCTGCCTGACCGCGAAATACTGGTTCGAGCAACTGGCGAAAATGCCGGTCGAGGTCGATATCGCCAGCGAATTCCGCTATCGCGAACCTCCGATCACCGACCGGACGCTGGCCCTGTTCGTCAGCCAGTCGGGAGAGACCGCCGATACGCTGGCCGCGCTGCGCTATTGCGAGGGGAAGGCGGACAAGATCGTCTCGGTCGTCAATGTCCCCGAAAGCTCGATAGCGCGGGAAAGCGATATTGCTCTGCCGATCCATGCCGGGGTCGAGATTGGCGTTGCTTCGACCAAGGCCTTCACCTGCCAGCTGAGCGTGTTGTTGATGCTGGCCCTCAAGGCCGCTGCCGAGCGTGGCACGCTGACCGACGAAGAAATCGCCGATCACGCCGCCGCCCTGCGTGGCCTGCCCTCGGTCCTGAACGCGGCGCTGGATCAGAACCGCGCTATCCGCAAAGCCGCCCAGCGCCTGTCCGAGGCGCGTGATGTGCTGTTTCTGGGACGCGGCCTGATGTATCCGCTAGCAATGGAAGGCGCGCTGAAACTCAAGGAAATCAGCTATATCCATGCCGAAGGCTACGCCTCGGGCGAGTTGAAACACGGTCCCATCGCGCTGATCGACAAGCACATGCCGGTTGTCGTCATGGCCCCGCGCGATGCGGTCTTCGACAAGACGGTCTCGAACATGCAAGAGGTGATGGCGCGCAAGGGCAAAGTGATCCTTGTGTCAGACGATGACGGCATTGCCGAGGCCGAGGATGGCGTCTGGAGCACGATCCGCATGCCGCATATCCACACCAGCCTCGCCCCGATCCTGTATTCGGTCCCGGCGCAATTGCTGGCCTATCACACGGCGGTCGCGAAGGGCACGGATGTGGACCAACCCCGTAATCTGGCGAAATCCGTGACGGTCGAGTGAGCCGCCGTGCAGGCCTATCTGGATCAGATCAAAGCCCATGCCGACGCTGAGCGCGCCGAGCAGGTGGCGGCCTATCACAAGGTCGACCGCCCTTATCTGGGCGTCCCGAACCCGGTGCTGAACGATCTGACCAAGGCGTGGCGTCGGGACCTCGACATTGCTGACCGGGTGGCCCTCGCCGATGCGCTATGGCAGACCAACATCCACGAAGCCCGCGTGGCTGCAGCCAAACTGCTGACGCAGGCGCGGATCCGACCGGATGAGGCGGTCTGGGACATGCTGCAAAGCTGGCTGCCGGATTTCGACGCCTGGGCCGTGGCCGATCACGCCTGCATGGCGATGCAAAAGCGGCTGTCAGCCGATCCGGCGCGTCTGGATCAGGTCGAACAGTGGACGGAGTCCGATCACATGTGGACCCGCCGCGCCGCGCTGGTGGCCACCCTGCCCTGGACCAAGCAAAACCACCCCAAGCCGGACGATCTGCAGCGGCGTGACCGTATTTTGGGTTGGGCCGCAGGCTATGTCCCCGACCGTGACTGGTTCATTCAGAAAGCCATCGCTTGGTGGCTGCGCGAACTGTCCAAGCACGACCCCGCGCGCGTGATTGCTTTTCTGGAAGAACACGGAGACGCCATGAAGCCCTTCGCCCGCCGCGAAGCCGGGAAATACCTGAAGGATCAGTTGGCGTAGACCTCAACCTCGACCAATTCATCGAACGGCACCAGCAACGCCCGCATCGCGTCCAGCGACAGCCGGCTGCCGCCCCCCTCGGGGCCCGGTTCGGGAACCAGAGTGATATAGGCCTGCGCCCCGGTCCGCGGCACCACCACCCGCGCCGTCACTTCCGCATCCACAAGCGGCGTCCGCATCCAGCGGCCCGGTGTCGTCGGATCGCCCAAGCTGGCAACGGTCGTCTTGGCCCCGACCCAATTCGCCGTCGCGACCGGAGTTTCGGTGTAAACCGTGCTTTCGGCCTCAACCTGCGTTTCCTCGACCACAGCCTCATCGCCACCAAACACGCGATCCGTTGTAGACCGCACAGCATCACACCCGGTCAGGAAAACCGACACAACTACAAGCGCATATCTCATACCCGAAACCTACCGCCCTGTGCGCATCTGTACCAGCCCTAAGCGCAGTTCGCCCTTGCCGCAGAAGGGTTCCAGCTTTACCTATGTCGCATGACAGCTCCGCTTATCGACCCGTTCGCCCGCGCCATCACCTATCTCCGCGCCTCCGTCACAGACCGCTGTGATTTCCGCTGTGTCTATTGCATGTCCGAGGATATGAAGTTCCTTCCCAAAAAGGATCTGCTGACACTGGAAGAGCTGGACCGGATGTGTTCGACCTTTGTGAAGATGGGTGTTGAAAAGCTCCGGATCACCGGCGGAGAGCCTCTGGTGCGCCGCAATATCATGACGTTTTTCAACGCAATGACCCGGCATCTGGACAGCGGCGCGCTGAAAGAACTCACGCTGACAACCAATGGCTCGCAGCTTCATCGGTTCTCCGAAGACCTGTACGCCGCAGGGGTGCGACGGGTGAACGTGTCGCTGGACACGTTGGATGACAACAAGTTCAGCCAGATCACCCGCTGGGGTCGCCTGAAACAGGTTCTGAACGGCATCGATGCGGCGCAAAAGGCCGGGCTTCGGATCAAGATCAATGCCGTCGCCCTGAAAGGCTTCAACGAGGAAGAGCTTCCGCATATCACCCGCTGGTGCGCCGAACGCGACATGGACCTGACCTGGATCGAGGTCATGCCCATGGGCGATATCGGCAACGAGGATCGACTGGATCAATACTGGTCTCTCGAAGACGTGCGGACCGAGTATGAAAAACACTATACCGTGACCGATCTGGCCGAACGCACCGGCGGCCCCGCGCGCTATGTTCGGCTTGAAGAGACGGGCCAAAAGATTGGCTTCATCACGCCGCTGTCTCATAACTTCTGCGAAAGCTGCAACCGGGTGCGCCTGACGTGTACGGGTGAGCTGTTTATGTGCCTGGGTCAGGAAGACATGGCGGACCTGCGCGGCGCCCTGCGTGACCATCCCGAGACGGAACAACCGCTCGAAGATGCGATCCGCGCCGCAATCAACCTCAAGCCCAAGGGCCACGACTTCGACTATTCCCGTCAGGGCGTTGACGGCAAAATGAGTCGGCACATGAGTCACACGGGCGGCTAAGATGCCGGACCGACAAGGTCACCCGACGCTGCTCTACCATCTGTATTGCGGCCTGACGGCTCTGGCCACACCGTTGGCATGGCGCACCGTTCGAAACAAGCTGCTGGCCGCGGGGGTATCGACCGAACGCCAGAGGGAAAGACTCGGCCACGCCACCGCACCGCGGCCTAATGGGCAGTTGATCTGGTTCCACGCCGCCAGCGTCGGCGAAAGCCTGTCGGTGCTGAGCCTGATCAAACGGCTGGGTGATCGCCTGCCGAAGGCCGAATTTCTGATCACCTCGGGCACGCCGACGTCAGCTAAGCTGATCGAAAAACGCCTGCCGCCCCGAACGCGCCACCAATATCCGCCGTTGGATTCTGCCGCGCCGGTGCAGCGGTTTCTGGACCATTGGAAACCGGACGCCGGAATATTCGTCGAAAGCGAGATCTGGCCGCAACTGATCGTCGAAAGCGACAAGCGCGGTGTGCCGCTGGCCCTGCTGAACGCCCGCCTTTCCGACAAATCCGTCACAGGTTGGAAGAAACGCCCAAGAACTGCACGCTTCATTCTGGACCGCTTCCGCCTGTTCCTGACCCAGAACGACAAAACCGTCGCAAATCTTGTGGCCATGGGCGCGCGCGCCGAGCGCGTCAAACCCGGCACCAACCTCAAGGCGATGTCCGACCCCTTGCCGGTGAATCAGGCCACGCTCGACGACATCCGTACGCAGATCGGCGACAGGCCGGTCTGGATCGCCAGTTCCACCCACGCGGGCGAGGAGGAGACCGTTCTAACAGCACATAGCAAGCTGCTGGAACGCTGGCCCGACCTGCTGCTACTGCTGATCCCCCGCCATCCCGAACGGCGCGGAGAAATCACCGCGCTGTTGAAAAAGGCCAAACTGACCACGGCCTTCCGTTCCGAAGACCACAAAATCACGCCAGACACCCAAGTCTACGTCGCCGACACGCTGGGCGAAACCGGCACCTGGTACGCGCTGTGCCCGATTGTCTTTCTCGGTGGTTCGCTGAAGGAAATCGGCGGCCACAACCCGTTCGAACCCGCGCAGGCCGGGGCTGCCGTCATCACCGGCACAGGCTACTTCAACTTCGCCGAAACCTTCGCCCCCCTCATCGCGACCGGAGGCGCGACCGAGGTCCGCACAGCGCAAGACCTCGCAGAGACCGTCCAAACCTGGCTATCAGACGACACAGCCCTCAACCAGGCCCGCAACGCGGCTCGCGCCTGCGTCAACACTCAAAAAGACGCACTCAAAACGGTAATCACCACCCTCTGCACATCGCTCGACCTCAGCGATCCAACGCACGATCCAACTTCATCTGTCTAAAAATATCCCGGGGGTTTGGGGGCAGAGCCCCCATTTACCCTACGATCAAGCCGCTGGCATCCGCTGTTCCACAATCTCAGCCCACCAGCTGCACCCCGCTGGAATCGCCTCGTCGTTAAAGTTGTACTCGGGATGATGAACCATGGCCGTGTCGCCATTGCCAACAAGAATATAGGCCCCCGGACGTTCTTCCAGCATAAAGGCGAAATCCTCGCCGCCCATGACCAGTGGCGCCTCTTCGCAGTCACCAGAGACCGACCGGGCCACCCCCGCCGCAAACTCGGTCTGCTCGTCGCTGTTCACCATAACCGGATAACCGCGAATATACCTGACGTCCGCCGTGCCGCCGAAAGTCGCGGCAACCCCGTTGCAGATCTCGTTAATCCGCTGCTCAGCCAGATCGCGCATCTCCTTGCTCATGGTGCGCACAGTGCCTTTGATCTGCACCGTCTGCGGGATCACGTTGAACGCCTTCGAGGATGTCTCAAACGACGTCACCGACACCACCACCTGATCAATCGGATCAGCATTGCGCGAGGCGATGGTTTGCAGCGCCAGTACCGCCTGCGCGGTCATCACCGTGGTATCCACCGTCTCATGCGGTTTCGCCGCATGGCCGCCGCGCCCTTCGAACGTGATGTCAAACTGATCGGTCGCGGCAAAGAACGAGCCCGGACGGATCGAGAAGCTGCCCACCGGTTTACCCGGCCAGTTGTGCATCCCATAGACCTCTTGAATACCCCAGCGGTCCATCATGCCGTCTTCACACATCTCGCGCCCACCGCCGCCGCCCTCTTCTGCAGGCTGGAAAATCACCACAACCGTGCCATCAAAATTACGGGTCTCGGACAGGTATTTCGCCGCCCCCAACAGCATCGCCGTATGACCGTCATGCCCACAGGCATGCATGGCTCCGTCGGTTTTCGAGGCATAGTCCAACCCGGTCGCTTCATGGATGGGCAGCGCGTCCATATCCGCACGCAAGCCGATCACCTTGCCCTTGCTGTCCGACTTGCCGTTGATGACACCCACAACGCCGGTGCGACCGATACCGGTGACGACCTCATCGCAGCCGAACTCTTTCAGCTTCTCGGCAACAAGCGCGCTGGTGCGGTGGGTTTCAAACAGAATTTCAGGGTTCTCGTGCAGGTCCCGTCGCCACGTGGTGATTTCATCCTGCAACTCGGCAAAGCGGTTTTTGACTGGCATCTCTTCTCTCTCCTATTTCAAGCCGCCGGCATCCGGCGCTCGACCATTTCTGCGAACCACGAGCATCCGATGGGGATGATCTCATCATTGAAATTGTATTCGGGGTGGTGCAGCCCGGCGCTGTCGCCATTGCCCAGAACAATGAAGGCTCCGGGACGTTCCTCCAACATGAACGAAAAATCCTCGCCCCCCATCACCATCGGCGCTTCGCCACAGTTGCCGCCCACGGAAACGGCGGCCTCGGCGGCATACCCCGTCTGTTCCTCGGCATTGATCGTCACCGGAACGCCGCGCGAATAGGTCACTTTGACCGTGCCGCAGAAGGCCTCGGCAATGCCCTGCGCCACCTCGGTCAGACGCGCTTCGATCAGGTCGCGCATGTCGTTCGAATGCGTCCGCACCGTGCCCTTCACCTGCGCCGACTGAGGGATCACGTTGAACGCCTTGGACGAGGTCTCGACAGAGGTCACCGACAGAACCGCCTGCAAAATCGGATCCGCGTTGCGCGACACGATGGTCTGCAGCGCAACGATCAGCTGAGACAGCATGACGGTTGTATCAATAGTCTCCTGCGGCTTGGCCGCGTGGCCTCCGCGCCCCTCCAGGTGAATGTCGAATTCATCTGCGGCTGCCAAAAGCGGGCCAGAGCGGATCGCAAACTGACCGGTCGGCACACCGGGCACATTGTGCATGGCATAGACTTCCTGAATGCCGAAGCGATCCATCAGACCGTCCTTGCACATCGCCTCGGCCCCATTGCCACCTTCTTCGGCTGGTTGGAAGATCACAATGGCCGTGCCGTCAAAGTTCCGCGTCTCGGACAGGTACTTTGCAGCCCCCAACACCATCGCCGTGTGGCCGTCATGGCCGCAAGCGTGCATGGCGCCTTCGGTCTTGGAAGCGTAGTCAAGCCCCGTCTGCTCCTGCATCGGCAGCGCGTCCATATCGGCACGCAACCCAATCACGCGGCCCTGCGTGTCGGTCTTGCCCTTGATCACGCCAACAACACCGGTGCGGCCGATGCCGGTTACAACCTCATCGCAGCCGAACTCTTTCAGTTTTTCGGCCACAAGGGCGCTGGTGCGGTGGGTCTCATACAGGATCTCGGGGTGCTGGTGGATATCCCGCCGCCAACCGGTGATTTCCTCGTGCATTTCGGCGAGTCGGTTCTTGATTGGCATCTGATCCTCCCAAATCAGGCGACAGGCAATCGCCGTTCCACAAGTTCAGCAAACCAGCTGCACCCGGCGGGAATGGCGTCGTCGTCGAAGTTGTATTCGGGATGATGGCACATGGCCGTGTCCCCGTTTCCGATAAAGATGTAGGCTCCGGGCCGTTCTTCAAGCATGTAGGCAAAATCTTCTGACGGCATGATCGGATCGGTGCTGTCATTGACCTTGCCCGCCACGGCCTGCGCGGCCTCGGCGGCATAGGTTGTTTCGTCGTCCGAGTTCACCGTCACCGGATAGCCCGGCGTCCATGTCATCTTGGCCTTGGCATCGAATGCCGAGGCCGTATCCTCGGCGATCCGACGCACACGGTCCTCGGCAATCTTGCGGTATTCGGGGTCAAGCGTCCGAACCGTGCCTTTCAATCGCACCGTATGAGCGATCACATTCGAGGCAACGCTGTCGGTCTCAAATGTCCCCACAGTCAGAACAACCCTTTTGATTGGATCAACAGTCCGCGCCACAACCGACTGCAACGCCACAACAATATGCGACGCCACAAGCGTGGTATCCACCGCCTCATGCGGGGCGGCGGCGTGCCCGCCCTTGCCGGTCACGACGATTTCAAACTCATCGGACGAGGCCAGCAAAGCGCCGGGCCGGATCGCAAATTCTCCGACCGGCAGGCCCGGCATGTTGTGCATTCCATAGACTGCCTGAATGCCCCAGCGGTCCATCAGCCCGTCCTGACACATGGCCAGACCGCCTGCCCCGCCTTCTTCCGCAGGCTGGAAGATCAGCACCACCGTACCGTCGAAATTCCGCGTCTCAGCCAGATACTGCGCAGCGCCCAACAGCATCGAGGTATGCCCGTCATGCCCACAGGCATGCATCTTACCCGAAACGGTCGAGGCATAGTCCAGCCCCGTCGCCTCTTCAATCGGCAGCGCATCCATATCCGCCCGCAGCCCGATCACCCTACCTTGCGTGTCCTCCCGCCCCTTTATTACCGCCACAACGCCGGTCTTGCCGATCCCCGGTGTGATCTCATCGACGCCGAACTCTTTCAAACGGTTGACCACAAACCCAGCGGTTTCTTCGACGTCATACATCAGCTCGGGATGCATATGCAGATGACGACGCCACTTGGTGATCTCGCCATGCATTTCGGCGAGCCGGTTTTTGACGGGCATCCTTGACCTCCGATCAGAGTGTTATTCGCAGAGCCGTTCTACCAGACGTTCCATGAATTTCTGGCCTGCGTTGAATTGAGAAACCGTAATGAATTCATTCGGCTGATGCGCCTGTGCAATATCACCGGGGCCGCAGATCACGGCGGAATAACCCGCTTCCTGAAACTGTCCCGCCTCAGTGCCATAGCTGACCACATGACTGGCATTGTCACCGGTCAGCGAGCGCACCAGCATCTCGGCCTCGCCATCCTGTTCAGGCACAAGACCGGGGATCGAGAAATGTTCGGACAGCTCAATCCGCGCGTCCGGGTGGACCGCCTGCATCCGCGCCTCGACCTCGCGCACCTTATCGAAATAGGCCTTTTGCCAGACCGCCTTATCCTCATCCGGGACGGTACGGAAATCCATCATAAAGCGGCAATCCTTGGCGGTGATGTTATGGGCAGTGCCGCCTTCGATCATGCCCACATGGCATGTGGTCCAGGGCGGATCGAACACTGCCGCGATGTCCGAAGGCTGCGCCGCCATGTTTTCCGCATTGCGCTTGTTGGCCCAGTCGATCAGCGGCGCGGCCTCCATGATCGCGTTGACGCCGGTGTGCATGATCGAGCTATGCACCTCAAACCCAACCATATGCGTGTCATAGCCGAACCCGCCCTTGTGGCCGGTGACGGCCTGCATCACCGAAGGCTCACCCACGATCACGGCAGAGCCCTTGGGCAGCACCCCTTGCATCGCCTCGATCATCGGCGGAGCGCCGGTGCAGCCGACCTCTTCATCGAAACTCAGCGCCAGTTGCAGAGGGCGTTTGATTCCTGCGTGATGCGCCTCGACCAGCGCCCAGATGGCCAGAGCGTCGAACCCTTTCATGTCGCAGGTGCCGCGCCCGAAATACTTGCCGTCTTTCTCGGTGACGACGAAGGGATCAGTGTCCCAGGGCTGGCCATCGACCGGCACCACATCCGTGTGACCGGACAGGACAATAGCGCCCTCGTCCCAAGGCCCGACATGAGCGAACAAAGCGGCCTTGTGGGGTTGATCGGGATCCGGCCAGCGATGCGCCTCGATCCCGTGGCTATCCAGGTAGCTTTCGACCCAATCGACCAGCGGCAAGTTGGTATCGCGGCTGACAGTGGGAAACGAAATCAGCTTGGTCATGATCTCAAGCGGAGACAGGCGTTCAGCCATGAGGCTTAGTACCCGCTGTCGGTGGTCAGAACGAAATGGCCCGGTTCGACCTCGTTGTATTGCGAGGGTTCGGGGGTGTAGCCAATTGGATGAATTGGCGACGGGATCGGCTTGAAATTCAAATCTTTTTCCGACTTGCGCTTGTTCGGATCGGCAATCGGAACCGCCTTCATCAGCGCCTGCGTATACGCGTGCTGAGGGTTCTCGAACACCCGCGCGCGCGGCCCCAATTCGACGATCCGGCCCAGATACATCACACCCACATGATGGCTGACCCGTTCCACCACGGCCATGTCATGACTGATGAACAGATAGCTGAGGCTCAGTTCCGACTGCAGTTCCATCATCAGATTCAGCACCTGCGCCTGCACCGACACATCCAGCGCCGAGACCGCCTCATCCGCTACGATCAGCTTGGGGTTCAGGGCCAGCGCACGGGCAATGGCGATCCGTTGCCGCTGACCGCCCGACATCTCATGCGGGAAGCGACGCATGAAGCTGCGCGGCAGTTGCACTTTGTCGAACAGTTGCGCCACCCGGTCCTGCAATTCCGACCCCGAGGCGACGCCGTAGTTGCGCATCGGTTCCGCCACCTGATCGACCAGTTGCATCTGTGGATTCAGCGAGGCGAACGGGTCCTGAAAGATCATCTGCATGTCCAGTCGCGCCTTACGCAGGCCCGCCGGATCCAGCTTCATGATATCGACGCCGTCCAGATCGACCTCACCCTTCATCGGCTCTACCAGCCGCAGGATGGACCGCCCGGCCGAAGACTTGCCGCAGCCCGACTCACCTACAAGGCTTAGCGTTTGCCCACGGTTCAGCGTAAACGACACGTCTTCAACCGCATGTACGTTCGAGATCGTCCGCCGCAGCAACCCGCCTTTGACGGGAAAGCGCGTGGTCAGGTTCTTGACCGTCAACAACACCTCTTCAGTGCCCGGAATAGGCGCGATGTTCTGACCTTCCGCACCCAACAGCTTCATCGGCTCGGGCGCGGCCTTGCCCTGCATTTCACCCAGTTTCGGCACCGCCGCCAGCAACGCCTTGGTGTAGTCATGCTGCGGGTTCTCGAAGATTTCGTTAACGGTACCCTCTTCGACCTTGTTGCCCCGGAACATCACAACCACCCGGTCGGCCATCTGCGCCACCACGGCCATGTCGTGGGTGATGAACATCACCGCCGTGCCGGTTTCGCGCTTGAGACGGTCCATCAGTGCCAGAATCTCGGCCTGAATGGTTACGTCCAGCGCGGTTGTGGGCTCGTCCGCAATCAGCAGACGCGGCTCGCAAGCCATGGCCATGGCGATCACGACGCGCTGCCGCATCCCGCCGGACAATTCGTGCGGGTACTGCTTTAGCCGCCGCTCAGGCTCGGGGATGCGAACCTGTCGCAGCAGCTCCAACGCGCGTTCCTCGGCTTGTGCCTTGGACATATCCTTGTGGATGCGCAGCCCTTCGGTCAGTTGGCGGCCAACGGTAAACACCGGGTTCAGGGCGGTCATCGGTTCCTGAAAGATCATCCCGATCTCATTGCCGCGAATCTGTTTCATCAGATCCTGATTGGCATCGGCCAAATTCACCTCGTCGCCATCGCGGCGATCAAACAGCAATTGCCCGCCCGCGATCTCGCCCCCGCCGAACTCGACCAGCCGCATCAGCGACAGCGAGGACACCGACTTACCCGACCCGGATTCGCCAACGATACATACGGTTTCGCCGGGGTTCACCTCGAACGAGACATCCTCGACGCCCACAACCGGACCGTCCTTGGTCTGAAACTCGACCCGCAGTTTTTTGATCTGGGCAATAGGCTGATCCAGCACGCGCGCTCTCCCCTTGGCGGCTTTTTGGTTTGAGTGCCAAACGCTAAGGCGGGGGGGCGGGAAAAGTCAAACCCATTGCCGGTTTTCCTGAAGGCAAGGCTTGCAATTTTCTAAAACTCTGTTTCGATACGCCGCGTAACCGTTTTGGGGAGAAGACGGAATACACGTTCGTGTGACTGCCGTTATCGTTGTTTTTCAACACCCTAAAGCCCAAAGCGGCAACGCCAAATCCGCGGGCATCGCGGAGAATACAGAGACACCGATGTGTCCAACATGGAGTGTATGATGAAAATCAAAACCCTTTTGCTTGGTGCGATTGCAAGCACGGCGATGGCCCCGATGGCCTTTGCCGAGCGCGGGTCGGACGGCAATGTCAGCATCATTTACTGGCAGGCCCCGTCGATCCTGAACCCGTTTTTGTCGGGCGGCACCAAGGATGTGGAATCAGCCTCGCTGGTGATTGAACCGCTCGCCCGCTATGACCAGGACGGCAATATGGTTCCGTTCCTCGCGTCCGAGATTCCGACGGTCGAGAATGGCGGCGTCAGCGAAGACCTGACCTCGATCACCTGGAAAATCGCGCCGGGAATCACCTGGTCAGACGGCACGCCGTTCACTTCGGCGGATGTGAAGTTCACTGCCGACTACTGCATGCACCCCGAAGGCGGCTGCGCGCAGGTGACCAAGTTCGAAGGCGTCACCTCGGTCGAGGCCGTGGACGACCTGACCGTCAAGGTTACCTTCGACGCGCCGACCCCGTTCCCCTACGGACCGTTCGTGGGCGGTGAAAGCCCGATCATTCAGGCCGCGCAGTTCGCCGATTGTGTCGGTGCAAAAGCGCCCGAATGCACCACCGAGAACTTCAACCCAATCGGCACCGGGCCTTTTGTGGTCACCGAGTTCAAGCCGAACGATGTGATCACCTTCAAGGCCAACGATAATTATCGTGACCCGGCGAAACCCGCCTTTGCGACCGTGACCTTCAAGGGCGGCGGCGACGCGACAGCAGCTGGCCGAGCGGTCATGGAAACCGGCGAGTTTGACTATGCCTGGAACCTGCAGCTTGCGCCCGAAGTGATCGCGCAGATGCAGGAAGGCGGCAAGGGCACGCCGGTTGCAGGCTTCGGCCCGCTGGTCGAGCGTATCATGCTGAACCAGACCAACCCCTCGCCCGACCTGCCGGAAGGCGAGCGTTCGACGGCCAAGCATCCGCACCCGTTCCTGACGGACCCTGCGGTTTACAAGGCGATGTCGATGGCCATCGACCGTCCGCTGCTGGTGGAAATCGGTTATGGCCAGGCAGGCAAAGTGACCTGCAACTGGGTTCCGGCCCCGGCTGCGTTCAACTCGACCTCGATGACCTGTGACACGCAGGATATCGCAGGCGCGAACGCATTGCTGGACGAAGCTGGCATCGTTGACACCAATGGCGATGGCATCCGCGAAAAAGACGGCGTGCCGCTGAAAGTGGTCTACCAGACCTCGACCAACGCCGTCCGTCAGGACTTTCAGGCGCTGATCAAGGAGTGGTGGAGCCAGATCGGCATCGACTCGGAACTGCGCAACATCAACGCGTCGGTCTTCTTCGGTGGTGATCCGGGCTCGCCCGACACCTTCCAGAAGTTCTATGCCGACGTTGAAATGTACGCCAACACCTTCAACGGCACCGACCCGCAATCCTATCTGGGCAACGGTCTGTGCGACAAAGCTCCGAAACCGGAATCCCAGTGGCAGGGCGAAAACATCAGCCGCTTCTGCAACGAAGAATTCGACAAGCTGCACGGTCAACTGGCCGAAACCGCAGGTCTTGAGCAGCGTGCCGAGATCGCCAAGAAACTGAACGACATCATCGTTCAGAACGGCGGCATGATCCCGCTGGTGCACCGCGGTCGTCTGTCGGCACATGCAAACACCCTGGGTGGCGTTGTCCTGAACGTTTGGGACAGCGAGCTGTGGAACATTGCGGACTGGTACCGCAAGACCGGTTCCTAAGCTTTAGCCTTGCAAATCTGCGCCCCGATCCATATCGGGGCGCAGTCCTTTGCACACCACCCCAACAAGAAGACGCATATAAAGGCGCCTCTTAATGCTCAATTTTACCATCAGACGACTGGTGCTGGCCGTACCCACGCTGCTGTTCATCAGCCTCGTCATCTTCCTGCTCCTCGAACTCGCACCTGGCGATCCGATGGCGCAGGTTCCGCTTACTGTCCCCCCCGAAGTCAAAGAGAAGATGCGCGAGGCGCTTGGCCTCGGCCAGCCGATGCATATCCGGTTCTGGAAATGGATTGTGCAGTTCTTCTGGATCGAACCGCAGGTTCTGATCGACCACATGTTCGGCACCACCTTTTCCGAAGGTGACCTGCGTGTGATTTCGTGGCAGACCCGCTCGCCGGTCATGGACATCGTTGTTCAGCGTATCCCCCAGACCCTGTGGGTTGTCGGCACCGCCTATGTCGTCGCCATCCTGATCGCTCTGCCCATCGGCATCTATTCCGCCTACCGCCAGTATTCGTGGTTCGACCAGATGGGCACATTCGTGTCGATGGTCGGTTTCTCGGTTCCGCCGTTTTTCTCGGGCGTTCTGGTGATCGTGATCTTTTCGGTCCAGTTGGGCTGGTTCCCGTCGATCTATGACACCACCCATGTGGTCAACAGCTGGGACAGCTTTGTTGTGCAGCTGAAGCAGATGATCATGCCGGTCATGGTTCTGGCGCTGCAGATCACCGCACAGCTGAGCCGCTTCATGCGCGCCTCGATGCTGGACAATCTCAATCAGGATTATGTCCGCACCGCCCGCGCCAAGGGCCTCAGCGAATATACCGTCGTCATGGTCCACGTGCTGCGCAACTCGATGATCCCCGTGGTCACGGTGATCGCGCTGGGTATCCCGGCCATCTTTGGCGGCGCGATCATCACCGAGCAGGTATTCAAGGTGAATGGCATCGGCCAGTTGCTGATCGGTGCCATTCAAGCGAACGACCTGCCGATGGTGCAGACGCTGACCTTCATCTTTGCCGTGCTGATCGTGCTGTTCAACCTGATCGCCGACGTGCTCTACGGCATTCTGGACCCAAGGATTCGTTATGACTGATCATGATCGTACCGACACCCTGGTCCCCGACGAAGGGCTGGCCCCTGCCTCGACGGCATTGCCCACAGCAGACGTGATGGAGGAACTGACCACCCCGCCCCGCAGCCAGTGGCGCGATGTGTGGGATCAGTTCAAAACCCACAAAGGCGCGATGATCGGAGCGGTCCTATTCGTCTTCATCGTCGCAGCCGTGTATCTAGGCCCCTACCTCTGGACCATCGACCCGACGCAGATCGACATCCGCTCGCGGAATCAGGGGCCTAGTCTGGCGCACCCGTTTGGCACCGACCAGTTGGGCCGCGATATAATGGCGCGGATGATGTCGGGCGGTCAGACCTCGGTTTCGGTTGGCATAACCGCGATGCTGCTGGCGCTGTTTCTGGGCTCGTTCATCGGCGTTCTGGCAGGGTTCTTCAAACGGCTGGACGGCCCTCTGATGCGCCTGACCGATCTGTTCCTGGCGCTGCCTCTGTTGCCGCTGTTGCTGGTCATGATGCTGCTGTTTCGCGAGCCGCTGTCGGCGGCCTTCGGGTTGGAGCGCGGGATTTTCATCCTGATCGTCTGCGCCATCGGCATCACCTCGTGGATGCCCACGGCGCGGATCGTGCGCGGCGATGTGCTGGCCATCAAGGAGCGTGAGTTTGTTCTGGCCGCCCGGTCCATCGGCACCAGCAACAGCCAGATCATCACACGGCACATCCTTCCAAACGTGCTGTCTCCGATCATGGTGTCAGCCACGCTGGGCATCGCCACGGCGATCATCACGGAAAGCGCGCTGTCCTTCCTGGGCCTTGGCTTCCCGCCTGACTTCCCGACATGGGGCCGGTTGCTGTTCGATGGCGTCGACTACCTGCAGCAATACCCCGAGCGCGTGTTCTGGCCCGGTCTGGCAATCTCGCTGACGGTGCTGAGCGTCAACTATCTGGGCGATGGCCTGCGCGATGCGCTCGACCCGCGTATTCGCGGGCGCTAAACAAAATTAGTCGGCGCGCCTCAGCGCGCCGGCGCATACGATGATCAGAACGGCCAGCGGTAGAAGCACCGCGAATGCCATTCGCAAGGTCAGAAGCTCGGCCAGAAACCCGATCAGCGGCGGGCCGATCAGCAACCCCCCGTACCCAAGCGTGGCAACACTTGCGATGGCCTGCCCCGGCGGCACGTTTGGGTCGTTGGCCGCGCGGCTGAACGCCAGCGGCATGATCACCGCATAGCCCACACCCATCATCCCAAACCCAAGCAAAGCCAGCGGCACCGCGCCCGCAGACACAACACAGAACACGCCCAACGCCGCACAGACCCCTCCGAACCGGGCCGAGACGACGGGGCCGAACCGGGCGATGACGACCCCTCCGGCAAGCCTGCAGACCACCATCGCGACGGAGAATACCGCATAGCCAAGCGCAGCCACGCTTTCGGCGGCATCAATCGCGTCGCGCAGGAATATCGCGCTCCAATCCGCGACGGCCCCTTCCCCCAACGCACCGCACAGCGCGGTGACGCCGACAAGGATCAGCGCGCCCGAGGGTAAGGCAAACAACGACCCAGGCTTTGAATCCGACCGCCGTGATGCCCACGGAACCCACGACAAGGCTAGGGCAAATAGAACCACAAAACCGCCTGCCACCAGAAAATGCTGCAGGACGGTGAACTGGACCTGCACGGCCACAAAACCGCTGACCGCGCCCACCCCTGCCCCAAGGCTCCACATCGCGTGAAACGAGGACATCAGTGGCTTGTCAAACCGCTGTTCAACCTCGGCAGCCCAGGCGTTCATCGCCACATCCATCGAGCCGTGAAACGCCCCGAAGAGGAACAGAAACACCGCCAGGGACGCAAAGCTGTCAGCCAGCGCCAGCAATACCAGCGACAGAGTGTAAAGGACCGCGATCACCCGCGTCACCGCCACCGCGCCAAACCGGTCCGTCAGCCGCCCGGTGATGGGAAACGAAATCACCGCCCCTGCCGCCATGAACAACAGGCCATAGCCCAACGCCTCGTGGCTGAGGTGCAGGTGGTCGCGCACCGCCGGAATGCGAGACGCCCAGATGCCGAACAAGGCACCGTTCAGAATGAACATGGCGGCTACAGCGCGCCACGCGGCAACAACTCCGATCACTGGAAACCCCCGGTTCAACGATCTCTGATCGCGATCCGTTCTACACCCCTTTGCGGGGCTGGCAAGCCGCTACTCTAACCGGCGGCGTATACGGCGGATCGCAAACCAGACGCCCAGCACAACCGGCAGCGTAACCAAAGCGGTCAACATGCCCTTGCTGATGCCTGCCTGCGTCAGCGGATACAGCAGGTAACTGACCAGCGACACAGCGTAATAGCTAATCGCGACCACCGACAAGCCCTCGACCGTGTGCTGCAGCCGTAGCGCCAGATCAGCGCGACGGTCCATGCTTTCCAGCAGCGCCTGATTTTGTGCGCTGCGTTCGACATCGACACGTGTCCGAAGCAGCTCACCCGCGCGGATCGCTCTGTCCGACAGGGTCTGCAGGCGCTTTTCCGTTGATTTCACCGTGCGAATGGCCGGGTCGTACCGGCGCATCATGAAATCGGCAAAGGTCTGTCCGCCCTGAAACCGCTCCTCGCGCAGAACTTCGATCCGTTGGTTCACGATGACCTCATAGGCTCCGGTGGCTCCAAACCGGAATGCGCACCGGGCCGAAAGGGTTTCCAGTTCCGTCGAAGTGGCCAGAAGCTGGGGCAGCAGATCATCGGGATGTTTGTCACCATCCGTCATCTCGACCATCAGATCGCTCAGCTTTTTGTCCAACTCACCAATGCGCGGCATCAGGCTTTTGACCCTGGCGAAGCCGAGCATCGACACCGCCTTATAGATCTCAATTTCGCACAGCCGCTGGATGATCCGCCCGGTTCGCCTGTCGCCGGTTCCGCCCGACACAAACAAGGCGAAACGCATGTGCCCAGCGGGATCGATGCGAAAATCGCTTGCACAAATAGCCGAGTCATCCAGCACACGGGCAACAGCCAGGCTTTCGGGTTCGAACCAGTCGGACAGGCACGCCACAACCTGTTCGTCGTCCGGGCGCGGCACAACACGGATCAGGACCGAGGTCACCCTCTGCCCCGGGCTGCTCTGCAACCAGTCGGTAGGAAAGACCTCGAAATCCGCCGGGTTGAAGGGCCGGTCACTCACGTTCTGAGTAATCGCCGTGTAGGTCACAAACTCAGTATGCTGTTCCCACTTCAGCCAGTGGCGTCCGATCTGGCCTGCGTAATGCGTGGCCGCAGGCTGCGGATGCGGTGCGCCGTGACGATTGAGCAACTCGGTCAGATGAGCGATGTCTACGGCCTTATCCCGGCCAACGGCGTCATCCGGTTTCTTGATCGCCAGAAACGCCACGGTGCAGGGCACCTTCGCAACCGGGAACGGCCGCGCATGCAGTTCATTGGCCAGCGCAAAACGCAGGGGATGATCCTGGATAGGTGTCATAAATCGCTCCGTACAGTCCACAAGGACTATACGTTACTTGTTCAATACATCAATTCTCATTTTATTTCATATACTTACATGAGTGCTACGGTATACAAACCCGCTATCTCATTGATTTGGCTGCCAGAGCTCGATGGGATTGCCCTCGGGATCATGTATGCGGGCGAATTTACCAACCTCACTGTCCCATTCGGCATTGGTTTCCACCGTTATCCCCGCGGCTTCCAGCTGCGCCGTCAAGGCAACCAGATCGTCGACGCGGAAGTTAATCATCCATTGCTGTTCGGCCCGCCCGAAATACCCGGTGTCTTCGGCAAACGGAGCAAACACCGTATACCCTTCCCGCTGTTTCCAGGGCACCGGATCATAATGATGGACGCCCAGATGTTTCTCATACCACGCGCTCAATGCCGCTGGGTCTTTGGCGCGAAAGAACACTCCGCCAATACCGTTCACCTTCTGCATCACAGACCTCCAGTGTGATCTCAATGTACCACACCCCGCCTGCTTCATCTGGCCAAAAAAATCCTGGGGGGTCATGGGGGGC